>JBHHVG010000107.1:0-8563 GCA_046754165.1 Myxococcota bacterium | reverse complement strand
GGTAGCTCTTGATGCGCGCCAGGGCCGCGATCATCTCGCGGTTGCCAGCGGCGAAGCCGACGCGCCAGCCGGCCATCGAGTGGCTCTTCGACAGCGAAATGAACTCGATGGCGATGTCCTTGGCACCGGGCACCTCGAGGATGCTCGGCGGGCGATAGCCATCGAAGCAGATCTCTGCGTAGGCGAAGTCGTGGAGCAGCATCAGATCGCGCTCCCGCGCGAACTCGACGATGCGCTCGAGGAACGGCAGATCGACGACGTGCGTGGTCGGATTGTGGGGAAACGAAATGATCAACATCTTCGGCTTCGGCCAGGTTCGACCGTATGCGAGGTCGAGATTCATGATGAAGTCCGAATCGGCGGTCAATGGGACATTGCGCAGATCGCCTCCGGCGATGATCACCGAGTACTGGTGAATGGGATACGCCGGATCGGGACACAACACCACGTCGCCCGGGCCGATCGTCATCAGAACGAAATGCGAGAGGCCTTCCTTCGCACCGATCACGGCGATGGCCTCGGAATTCGGATCGAGTTCCACCGCGTGGCGGCGCTGATACCACTCGCAGATCGCACCGCGCAGATTCGGGATGCCGCGCGATGCGGAGTAGCGGTGGTTGCGCGGATCGCGGGCAGCCTCGCAGATCTTGTCGATCACGTGTGGCGCCGTCGGAAGATCCGGGTTGCCCATGCCGAGGTCGACGATGTCCTCGCCGGAGCGCCGGGCGGACATCATCAGGTCGATCACCTCCGACAGGATGTAGGGAGGCAGGCGATTGAGCTTGTCGAAATCGTGTCGGATGTGGCTCGACATGAGAACCCTCGGAGAAGCCTCGCGGCGGACGCTACGCCGCCGCGGACGGGCTTGCGCCGCCCGGCGGAGAACCCCGCTAATTCCCCTAGATTATTGAAGAAATCCGAGGAACGCGAGGGGGCCCGGCGGCGGCTCCGGCTCACCGTGCCGCCGTGCGCCGGAAGTACCGGTAGAAGGGAAGGCCGGCGGCCGCCATGCCGAGCCCGATGGCGCAGTCTCTGGGGCTTCCTTTCGCCAGCGCCGCCGCCACGGTGGCCGTGGCCGCGAAATAGAGTCCGGGCACCCACGGGTAGCCCCAGGCCTTGTAGGGACGCCGGAGCCCGGGCTGGGTCCGCCTCAGGCGGTAGAGCGCGGCGATGTCGGCCATCGTGGCCAGCAGGATCGCGAAGACCGTGTAGTCCAGCGCCCGCTCGAAGGTGCCGAGGGCCAGCAGGATGACCACGGCCACCGCCGCTTGGACCGCGATGGCGACCGCCGGCGTCCGGTAGCTCGCGTGCGTCCGGTCGACACCGGAGAAGAACAGGCCGTCGAGCGCCATGGCGTAGGCGATGCGGGGCCCCACCAGCACCGTGGCGTTGAGGGTCCCGAGGATGGAGACCAGGACGAAAGCGCCGACCAGTCGCCCCCCCAGGCCGCCGAAGAGGGCCCGGGCCGCCGCCTCGCCCGCGTTGGCCTGCCCGCGCAGATCTTCGACAGGCAGGGCGTAGAGGTAGGTGGCGTTCACGAGCAGATAGACGGCAGTGCAGATGGCGATCCCGGCAAACAGGGAGCGCGGCAGTGTCCGGTCCGGATCGCGGATCTCGCTCGCCACGTAGACGGACGAATTCCACCCGAGGTAGCTGAACAACACCGGGGAGAGTGCCAGGACGAACGCCTGGAGCGGGATCGCCGAGGCCGCCCCGGGGACGGGCAGCAGGTGCTCGAAGCTGCCCTCGCCCAGCATCGGCCCGAGCGTTCCGAAGACGACGAGCGCACCGACCTTGATCGCGGCGGTCAGGTTGTTGGCGCGCGCGCCCCAGCGAACTCCGAGGTAGTTGAGGCCGGAGATTGCCAGGGTGAGCGCGATCGCCACCGCGACCTGTTGCCCACCATCGAGGGGAGTGAACTGTGCCAGGCCGGCGGCGAAGCCCGCGGCGAGGGTCGCGATGGTACCGCCGTAGATCACGATGAACGACAGCCAACCCACGAGGAAGCCCGCGATCGGATGAAAGGCCTCGCGGAGATAGACGTAATCGCCGCCCGCGCGCGGGAACATCGCCGCGAGCTCAGCATTGGCGAGCGCCCCGGCGAGGGAGAGACCGCTGCCGACCAGCCACGCGGTCAGGATCAGGCCCGGGTGCGGCAACAGGTCGGCGATCGCGCCGGGTGTCAGGAATATCCCCGAGCCGATGACGCCGGACACGACGAGGAAGATCGCATCCGGCAGCCCAAGCTCGCGCCTCAGACGATCGCGGGGATGGGCTTTCGGCTCGGTCTCCGCCACAACTCCCCCATCCTACCTCGCATGGAGCAAGCGGGCCGCGAAGCCCGCTACAGGAACGGGATGAGCAGCAGCGCGACGACGTTCATCAGCTTGAGCATCGGGTTGATCGCGGGACCCGCGGTATCCTTGTAGGGATCACCGACGGTGTCACCGGTGACCGCTGCCATGTGGGCGTCGGACCCCTTGCCGCCGTACTGGCCCATCTCAATGAACTTCTTCGCGTTGTCCCAGGCGGCACCGCCGGTGGTCATGGACAACGCGACGCAGACGCCCGCGACGATCGAGCCGATCAACACGCCGCCCAGCGCGGCCGGGCCGAGTGCGAATCCGACGACGATCGGGATGAGCACGGGAATCAGCGCCGGAACCACCATCTGCCGCAGCGCCTCCTGGGTGACGATGTCCACGCAGGTCCGGTAGTCGGGCTTGCCGGTGCCCTCCATGATTCCGGGGATCTCCCGGAACTGGCGGCGCACCTCCTCGACGACACGCTTGCCCGCGACGCTCACCGCCTCCATCGCAAAGGAGGCGAAGAGGAACGGCACCATCGCCCCGATGAAGAGACCGGCCAGAACGCTCGGGTTCGAGAGATCGAAGGACGTCTCGATCCCGGCCAGGCGCTTCAGGTCCTCGATGTAGGTCGCGAACAACACCACCGCCGCCAGCCCGGCAGAGGCGATCGCGTAGCCCTTGGTAACGGCCTTGGTGGTGTTTCCGAAGGCGTCCAGGGGATCCGTCACGGCGCGCACGGAATCGCCGAGATCCGCCATCTCGGCGATGCCGCCGGCGTTGTCGGTGATGGGGCCGTAGGCGTCGATGGAGACGACGATGCCCGCCAGGGACAGCATCGACATGGCGGCGATGCCCACGCCGTAGAGGCCGCTCAATTCGAAGCAGGTCACGATGGCCAGCACGATGACGACGACCGGCACCACGGTCGCCTGCATGCCGACCGACAGCCCCGTGATGATGTTCGTGGCGTGACCACCCTCGCTGGCAGACGCGATGCGGTTGACATATCGCGATCCGTCGCCCGTGTAGACGTCCGTGATCCAGAGCATCACCGCGGTGACGCCGCCGCCGATCAGCGCGCAGAACCACAGCCCGACACCGCTGATCTCCGCGCCGACGACCGGGAACCACACGAGGTTCGCGACCATGAGCAGGCCCAACATGATGGCCGTTGCGATGCCAAGGCCCCGGTACATGGCCGTCATGACCGCCGGTTGCTGGCCCGCGGCGGGTTCGTCGATGCGGACGAACGGGATGGCGACGAGCGAGCCGACGATGCCCGCTGCGCCGACGGTGAGCGGATACAGGAACAGCACATCGATCCCAGGGAAGATGATGTGGCTGAGCAGCATCACGGCAGCGGCGGTCACGCCGAATGTCTCGAACAGGTCCGCGGCCATGCCGGCGCAGTCGCCGACGTTGTCGCCCACGTTGTCTGCGATCACGGCGGGGTTGCGCGGATCGTCCTCGGGGATGTTCGCCTCGACCTTGCCGACCAGGTCCGCGCCCACGTCGGCGCCCTTGGTGAAGATTCCGCCGCCGAGACGAGCGAAGACGGAGATGAGCGAACCGCCGAAGGCGAGGCCGATCAGGGCATCGGGCTGGTGGTACCCGGCGGAGTCCATCAGCGCGACCATGGCGGTGAGGGAAAGCAACCCGGCGCCGACCACCATGAGTCCGGTCACCGCGCCGCCTTGGAAGGCCAGGCCGAAGGCGGGGCCGAAGCCTTCCCTGGCCGCCTGGGCGACGCGCACGTTCGCGCGAACCGACACATTCATGCCGATGAAGCCGGCCAATGCACTCGCCACCGCGCCGACGGTGAAGCCCAGGGCGTACCACTTGCCGAGGGCGATGAGGATGAGCAGCCCGATCGGCACGCCCACGATCGCCACGGTGCGGTACTGGCGCCGCAGGAAGGCGGAGGCGCCCTCGGCGATGGCGCGCGCGATGTCGTTGGCCTTCTCGGTGCTGGTCGGCCTGCGAAGCACCGTGCGGTACAGCACGATGCCGTTCACGAGGGCGAGGATCGACGCGATGAGGGCGATCGAAATCATTCTCAATTCTCCAGGAGCAGCGGGGTGGCGCGCCAGGCGTCTTCGGGCGGATGGGCGGCCGCCAGACGGGTCGAAGCTGCGCGGCGGCCGCGTGCCGCGGCGCGCCGGGCACCCCCCCGTGGGCGGGCGGGAAACTAGACGCCCGCACTCGGATCGTCCAGTACCGATTGGGTTTTTCGCGCCTGAGGGCGTCTCCGCGGGCCCGGCGCGGCGCGAACCGGCAGCTATCCTCTCAACCGATTGACAACAAAGAGGAATCTTTCCATTTCGGCACGCGGCGCGGCCGGCGGCGGCGCGGCGGATACACTGGGCTCCCCGGCCTGCGGCCGCGGACCCGGAGAGGCGCGATGAACGGAGCCGAAGCCCTGATGCAGACCGCCCGCGATGCGGGCATCGACATCTGCTTCGCCAATCCCGGCACGACCGAAATGCCACTGGTCGCCGCGATGGATCGGGTTCCCGGCATCCGGGCCATCCTCGGGCTGTTCGAGGGGGTATGCACCGGCGCCGCCGACGGCTACGGGCGCATGACCGGTCGGCCGGCCATGACGCTGCTGCACCTGGGACCGGGCTTCGCCAACGGGATCGCGAACCTGCACAACGCCCGGCGCGCGCGCTCGCCGATCGTCAACCTGGTCGGCGACCACACCACTGGCCACGTGGCCTTCGACGCGCCGCTCACGTCGGACATCGTGTCGCTCGCGCAGCCGGTGTCCGGCTGGGTGCGATCGAACACCTCCTCCGCCGGCCTGCCCGAGGACTTCGCCGCCGCCGCGGCCGCTGCTGCGGGTCCGCCATGTCGGGTCGCGACCCTGATCGTTCCAGCGGATTGCCAGTGGGATCCCGCAGCGGGCCCGACCGAGGTGCCCGAGCCCGCCGCGGCCTCCACGGACATCGCGCGAATCGAGGCGGCCGCCGGGAACCTGCGGGGCGCGGCGCAGCCGATGCTGCTGCTGGGGGGCGACGCCCTGCGGGAGCGAGGCCTGCGCGCGGCCGTGCGGGTGGCGTCGGTCAGCGGCGCGCGCGTCCTCAGCGAGACCTTCCCCGCCCGGGTGGACCGGGGCGTGGGCCTGCCGCCGGTGACGCGCCTGCCCTACTTCCCCGAGCAGGCCATCGAGAGCCTCGCCGGCGTGGACGCGCTGGTGCTCGCGGGTGCGCGCGATCCGGTCGCCTTCTTCGGCTATCCGAACGTACCGAGCCGGCTCGCTCCCGCGGACGCGCGCGTCCGCGCCCTGACCGCCGAAGGCGAGAACGCCGCGGCAGCGCTCGAGCAGCTCGCCGACGCCCTCGCCGCGCCGGCTTCAGCCGAGGGGCCGCCCAACCCCGCCCTGCCGGCGCCGCCGGCGGACGGCCCCCTCGATCCGGCGGCGATCGGCGCGCTGTTGGCCCGCGCCCAACCCGCCGACGCGATCATCGGGGACGAAGGCGCGACCTCGAGCCTGCCGTACACGCTCGCCGCCAACGCGGCGGCGCCGCACACCGCGCTCGGCCTGACGGGCGGCGCCATCGGCCAGGGCCTGCCCGTGGCGGTCGGTGCGGCGGTCGCCTGTCCGGATCGCAAGGTGATCGCCATCCAGGCGGACGGCAGCGGGCTCTACACCCTGCAATCGCTCTGGACCCTCGCGCGGGAGTCACTCGACGTGACCGTGTTGATCTGCTCGAACCGCCGCTACCGCATCCTCCAGGTCGAGCTCCAGCGCGCCGGTGTCGCCCTGCCGGGTCCGAACGCCGACTCCCTGACAGACCTGTCCCGGCCGGACATCGACTGGGTCGGACTGGGGAGAAGCCTCGGCGTTCCGTCGGCCCGCGCGGCCACAGTCGCCGCGCTCACCCGTGAGCTCGACGCCGCGCTGGCCGAACGCGGACCAAGGCTGATCGAGCTCGTGCTCTAGAATCGTTCAGCGGGCGCTGCGGGAGTGGAGGCGCTGGCAATCCACCCAGAGCTCTCGAACGACGAGGGCCCGGTCGCGGACCGACACGCGACAGCGAGTCTGATCGTCCGACACCTCGGTGAGCACGCCCTGGCCGGACCAGAAGTTTCCGGCCCGTACGTCGACGAAGACCGGCGTGCCAGCGCGAGGCATCAGGCAGCCCCCGAGAGCGAGAGCCATCACCAGGCCGACGATGCGAGGCAGGCGCGACGTCATGCCCCTTCGATCGGTGGTCGGCGACCAGGACTTGAAGCCCGAGACGAGGACCGCGCGCTCAGCGCGCTTTCGTCCGGGGCTTGCCCACGGCGACGACCCGGCCGAGATCGATGCGCTCGATCGGCAGGTCCGACCAGGCGAAGGGGACATGACCTCCGTGATGGCTGTAGAAGCCCGAGCCGGCGTCTGCGTTGGTCGTGCGGAGCGGGAGCCACGTCTCGAAGGGCCAGGACCAGACGGGCCGGATCGTGAACTCGCTCATGTTGAGGCTGACGTCGAGCTGGGAGACGTTCCGCGCGGACGCGACCCAGTCGCCGACCTCGAGGTCCGAACGCCCGTAGTGCGGCGGCACCACGGATTGGAAGCCCTCGCGCTCGAGGTAGTGCTGGAATCCCCAGTTGCCGACGAAGTAGCGCGCGCCGTGCTGGTCGCCGATCTCCGCAGCGATGTGCGCCGCCGCCGTGCGGTAGACATTCGCCTGGGTGCGGTCGGCCCAGGCGAACGCAAGTGACAGCGGCATCATCACGGCCAGCCAGATCGCGAGGGAACGTCCGGAGGGCCGCAGTGCGGGATCGCGAAATACCAGCAGGATCGTCGCCGGGGCCGCGAGCAGCGCGTCCGCGGCGTTGACGTGCCAGTTGAGGAACGCGCTGAAGAAGACGATGCCTCCCAGCCAGAGCAGAAGGAAGCGCGTGGCGGCGTCGTCGAGCAGGCGGCCAGGTCGGGCGACCGCTCCCCACACGAAGACCGCGGCAGCGCACCCGAGCGCGCCGAAGGTCGCCTCTGCCGGCTGGAGCAGAGCCCTGCGCGTCGGCTCGCCGCCTGGCAGGACGTACTGGACGACGAGCGTCCCGACGATCACGCCGAGCACCGCCAATGCGGTGCGAAAATCTCCGCGCAACAGGCCACGTCCCCAGAGCAGGATCGGAAAGATCAGTCCGCAGCCGAAGTACACGAACGCCGAGAAGACGTGATTCCAGATCTCTTCCGGCTTGTAGCGCCGCGACTCGAACACGACGTCCGTCGATCCGGCGAGGTGCGGGCTCCCGTACAGCGCGGCGGTGTAGAGCGCCCAGAGAGTCCACACGAGGACCGCTGGAGACAGCACCCGCAACAACACGCGGACGGGGCGCGGATGGAACAGCACCACACCCGCCGCCAGCAGTGGCAGGGAACACAAGCCGATGTACTTCGACAGGCCCGCGGCCGCAGCGGCGCCGCCCGCCGCCAGCTGCCAGCCGGCGCTCTCCTCCTGGACACCGCGCAGCATGGCGTAGACGGACAGCAGCAGGAAGGACAGCAGGAACACGTCGAGCATCACGGTGGTCGCGAGCACGAGATAGACGGGCGTCGCGACGAGCAACAGCGCGGGACGCGCGCCCCCGGCGCCGACACGCCGCGCGATCCCGAGAAACGACAGCGCCGCGAGCAGCGAGAAGGGCATCATCGCCACATGGAGCAGCGTGTCGACTTCTCCGAAGGCGGCGATCCAGAGGGCGAGGTAATAGGAGAGCAACGGAGGATTGCGATTGAAGACCCAGACGTCCGGCGAAGTCGGATCCCAGATCATCTGGAATCCGAACGGATCGAGGGGGTGCGCGACGATCTGGTGGGCCACGGAAATGAACACCGGCGCATCGATGGAGACCGCTCGGGTCACGAATGGCAGCAGGGGCAGCAGCGACCAGGCGGCGACCAGCCAGACCTCCCAGCGTTCACCGCGATCCCGCAGATCGGACGTCAAGGCACCGCCCGGGCGGCGGCACCGCGGCAACCCGCCGGCGCGCTGTGGGGTCTATCGCTGTGCAATTCGGAAACCTTCTTCCGGAGGAAGCAGCGACATAGGATAGACTCCCGAAACGGATCCGGTGACCCCGACGCCGACGTTTCGGGGAAGCGAATTTCCTCCCCTGCGGCCGCTGTGAACCGATTGACCGACAACCTCTCCGTGCTGCGATCCCCCGCCGCGGGCCCCGTCTGCTGGGGACTCGCCGCGGCGGCCGTGGGCCTGGCCGCGGTGGCGATCCTCTCCCGCGGCGTCGACATGTCCGTG
>JBHHVG010000106.1:0-8563 GCA_046754165.1 Myxococcota bacterium | reverse complement strand
GGTTCCTCCCTGGGGCTCGGCAATGCCTTCTACAACAGCTACTTCCTGTCCTCCAACGCACCCGTCTGGGAGGGCCATCTCGAAGCCCTGCGGATCTCGTCCACCGGCGAGATCCTCGACAAGTTTCTGGATCCGGCCGTCGACCCGGTGACCGGTGCGCTGCTCGACAGCCGCGTGCCGTTCTGGGACGCAGCAGATCCTCTCAAGACGAACACGTCCCGGACCATCTACACCACGAAATCGAGCGCGCGCGTCACGTTCGACAACTCGAACGTCACGTCGACGGACCTCGACGTGAACGCGCCCACCTACGCCGATTATCCGAACAGTGGATCGTCGGGGGTGGACACGGTGGCCGAGCTGGTCGACGCCATCATCGGATACATCCGCGGAAAGGACGCGTTCGACGAGGACAACGATGCAGACGCCACCGAGATGCGGGCCATCGTGCTCGGGGACATCTTCCACTCCACGCCTCGGGCGATCGCCGCTCCCACGCGGGTGAACATCACGGACACCGGATTCCTGGGGTTCTTCAACACATACAGAACGCGTGACCGCGTGGTCTACGCGGGTGCCAATGACGGCCTGTTCCACGCCTTCCGGGCGGGACAGTTCTTCACGGGCGACGACGCTTCGACTCCGGAGGTGGAGGCCAGCTACTACTCCTACCAGGACGGCGCCGAGCTCTTTGCCTACGCCCCGGGCCAGCTCCTGAATCGGCTGAAGCTGGTGCCGCAGAACAGCCCGCGTGCGGAGTTCTTCGTCGACGGGCCGATTTCCGTCGCGGACGCGTGGCTGGGCGACGGGACCGGGACGGACATCACCAAGACCTCTGACGAGTGGGCGACGGTCATGATGACTGGCTACCGCGAAGGTGGTTCGGGCTACCTGGCCCTCGACATCACCAAGCCGGGCGCCTCGATCGCGGATCCCCACGGACCGTACCCGGTGTTGCTGTGGGAGTTCACCGAAGCGGATCTCGGAGAGAGCTGGTCCGAGGCGGTCATCACACGCGTCAAGCTGCGGCACTCGAGCCTGGGCGTGGGTGACCATTGTGGCCGGGACGACATCGATGGGGACTGCCGCGAGCAGTGGGTCGCCATCTTCGGCGGTGGCTACGAGGCGGACGGCGATCCGAACCGTCCGCTCGACTATGTCTCGGACCCGTCCGACGTGAGCTGGCGCGACAAGAGCAAAGCCATGTTCATGGTCGCCCTCGACACCGGCAACGTGATCGCCAAGGTCGAGTACGACGCGTCGGACGCGCCGGACATGAAGTTCTCGCTCCCGAGCGCGCCCGCGGTCATCGATCGCAACTTCGACGGCTTCGCCGACGTGGTCTACATGGGCGATCTCGGCGGCCAGGTCTGGAAGTGGGACATTTCGAACGTAGGCGAGGACTCCGACGCCGACCCGTTCATCGACAACTGGAGCTCGGGCGTGTTCTTCCGGACGGATCCCGTGACGCTCTCGGATGGAGTGACGTCACACTACCGGAGCTTCTTCTTTCCGCCGGTGGCCAGTATCGTGAAGGGACACCTGATGCTGGCCTTCGGCAGCGGTGAGCGCCACGACCTCGGCTACGAAGGCGACTCCGATGCGTCGATCGAGGACAACAACCGCTTCTACGTCGTCCGGGACCCGAATCCCACGGGATCCGGTGCCTTCGCTACCACGTGGACGGATGCGTCACTCACCGATGTCACCGACCTCGACACGGACACGAACCTCGCGGATGCGGGCTACCGGTTCTCCCTGGCGAAGAGCGAGAAGTTCGTCACGGAGATCTCGGTGTTCGCGGGCCACGTGATCGCCGGGAGCTACACCCCGGCCCCGTCCGTGGACCTCTGCTCGACGGCGTCTGGACAGGCGTTCCTGCACGTCTTCAACGTCGCCACCGGCCGCGGGCTCTTCCAGGACGCGGCGGATCCGCCGAGCGAGGACCGACGCACCTACATCGGGGGTGGCTTCCCCACCAGTCCAGAGGTGACCGTCGCGACCAATCCGGACGACGACACGATCATCGTGAAGACGTCGGAGGGGCCGAGGGTGATCACGGTCGACGCGCCGCCGCGGAGCGATCCGAAGGGATCGATGATCTACTGGAAGCAGCAGCTGTAGCCGCGGGCCGCGAGGACGTTGCGGACCGCCGCGGAGCCGGCGAACCCGAGAATGGCGACCCAGGGCGGCGCCGCAACACGCCCGGTACGCGGAGTCCTCGGGTGTGGCTGGTAGACCCCATCCGGTCGGAAAGGGTCGCCCGCACGCCCGAGGATCCCTTGGCGGATCCCAGGCGCTGGCGCGGATGGGCCGGGCCCCGTTCGGGTGCCCGCAGCGTGCTAGGCGTCGAGCTTGTTTCGGACTTGGAGCATCTGCTCGCGCCAGGTCTCGACCCGGGATCGATCGGCCTCGCTGAGGGGGCTCGTGTCGAGGCTCTCGAGACCTCGGAGGATCTCGTCGTGGACGGAGCGTATCTGCTCGAGGTCGAGCGCGATCTCGCCGGATTGGACGGGATGCTCGGCGCGGGACCAGAGGGTCTCGAGGGCCGCGTTCAGCGCGTCGGCGACGTCGTGGAACTCGTCCCGACCACGCAAGTGGATGGGGCGGGGTGCATTGCCCGCCGCGATGCGTCCGAGCTCGTCCTTGAACTTGTAGATCGGCCCGGCCATACGTTGGGTCATCAGCAGGCCCGTGAGCAGCGCGAAGAGCCCACCCGTCGCGGCCATCAGCGAAACCCAGACGATCGCGATGCGCACGAGACTCGGGGCGGTCGACTCGCCGTAGGCGAAGGCGGCCTGGCGCAGAGCGTTGATTTCGTGGTTCTGGAAGGCGATGAATGCCGCCGTCGACACCGCGACATTGAGCGCCGTGAGCGCAAGCAGGCGCAGGATCTGACGCTGCTTGAACGCCTCTTCGATCTCGAAGACTCTCCAGAGGCTTCGCCGCTCTCTCCCGCTCGCCTGCTCGTTCATGATTCGCCTCGTGGGGTTGCTGCGTCCTGATGCGGCACGACGGGGTCCGACATTGAGCGGAAACTTCCTCCCCCGGTCCCCTAGGGGTGAAGCAATCAAGGGACGGTGCCGTTGTTCCGCTGTGAGGGGATGGGGGTGGGTGTGCCGTCCGGAATCTCCGGCGGGAGGGTCGCATGAGCGCTGAGATCGACGCGGCAGCGGCCGAGGTGCAGGCGCGGGTGCGACGCTTCGCGGTCCTCCGGGGCGCCCAACGCATCTTGATCGCGGTGACTCCCCCCCACGAGCTCGAGGGCTCCCTCGAGGACGGGCGGCGGATCCTGCGCCGCCTCCGCGCCATCAGTGGCGATCGCCGCGATGCGGAGGTGGTCGACATCCGCGACGCGCTCGCGGGCGTCGACGCGCTGCTGGAGGGCCTCGCCGTCCGCATCCGCGACGAGCTCAAGGCGGCGCCCATCCGCGCCGTCTGCAACGCGGTGGCCCCGCTGGCCGAGCAGGAGCCCGGCACGGTCCGGGCTCTCGCATCCCTGATTCTCGAGGGAGACCTCGAATCGGACCCGTCCCTGCGCCTGGTCGAGTACATCGTGACGGCGCTGTCCTGCGTGGGCGTGCCCGGCTTGCGGGAGGTCGTGCGGAGCCCGCTCGATGCCCTGCCGGAGCTCTGCGACCTCGATCTGGCCTTCGCCCACGAGGGCGATCCGGCCATCGACGAGGCGGAGCAGATCTTCGGCCGCGCGGTGCTGCGCCTCGAGCAAGACGACCTGGGCGCGACGCGCGACCGCATCCGCGACTACAAGCGCAAGCTGGGGTCGCGGATCCTGAACCCGACCGTGCTGGCGGCGGCCGTCCGGTACAACGTCGCCATGGGCAACTGCCTCGCGCGCCTGATCGACCATCACCGCACGCTGGACTCCTTCGCCGATACGCTGCTCGGTCCCCAGAAGGAAGGAGCCCTCGGCTTCACCCGCGGCGCCCTGGCCGCGACGGCGCCGGCTTCGACCGGCCGCCCGGCCCGGCGTTCTCGCCTCTTCTGGCAGGCCCTCGGCACCGTCGGACTGTCGTTGGCGCTGCTCTCGCTCGCGGTATATCTCTGGCCGCGTTCATCCGTGGAGGTCCTGGAGGCCGACTTCACCTCCGACGTCTCGCCGTACCTGGTCGCGGGTTATGTCAGCGGAGACGACGGCGTGGAGCGGTTCGTGGGGACGCTGGGGGAGGACTGGGAGACGCTCGACCTGGCCACGCGACGGCGCGTTGTCGCCCGCATCGCCGCGCGCATGCGGGCGCGCGGTGTGGACGGCGTGATCCTCGTCGACACGGAGCGCCAGATCCAGGCGCGTCACGAAGGGGACGTCTTGCTGTGGGTGACGAGTCCCCGCGGCGCGCAATGACACGGATGCCCGCCGCGCCAGAACGCCGCGGCGCCGCCCCTCGCTGCGATGGGGAACCTTCCGGGACCGCCTCTAGATCGCCTCTTCCCCGAGGCGAAGCAGGGCGATCTCCCGCGGGCAGTTGATTCGAAGCGGCAGCCCCGCCATCCCCAGCCCGCGGTTCACGTAGAGGGTGGAGGCGCCGCGTACGAACACGCCGCGGGTCCAGTGCGAGATCAGGCGCGACGGATTGTGGTGGTGGGCGAGGGGGACGGCGACCTGTCCGCCGTGCGTGTGTCCGGACAGGATCACCGGAAAGCCGAGCTGGGCGGCGCGGGCAAAGTAGCCGGGCCGGTGCGCCAGCAGCACGCTCGGCAGCCCGTCCGGAATCTCCGCGGCCAGGCGCTCGAGTGCGGCGTGCTCGGACGCGCGCTCGGACCAGCCGACGCCCGGGTCCTCCAGGCCCGCCAGCGCGAGCGGCGAGCCGTCGACGTCGAGCTCGACCCACTCGTTGCGGAGTAGCCGGATCGGTGTGTGCCGGGCGATTCCCTCGGCCACGATTTCGGCACCCGTGTAGACGTCGTGATTTCCGAGCACCGCGAAGACGCCGAACCGACTCCGCAGGGCAGCGAGCTCGCGGCAGCCGTCTTCGACGTAACCCGGGTCGAAGTCGAAGATGTCACCGGTGATGACGACGAGATCCGGTTCCAGCTCGTTGATCCGCCGGACGTAATTGCGCAGGCGGGGTGGCCGCAGCAAGGGGCCGATGTGGAGGTCGCTGACGTGCGCAATCCGCAGCTTGCGGATGTCTGGAGAAGCGTTGCGCAGCGGCAGCGAGACCGGATCGACGCGGACCCGATGGCTTCCAACCGATGCGCCCCACAGCACGGATCCGAAGCCGATGGCCACCGCGGCTCCACCGATCCAGATCGTGGCGGTGCGCGCCGCGACGTGCGCATCGAACAGCCAACCTCCCCCTCCGAAGACGACGAATACCACGGCCAGCAGCAGCCCGGTCAGGAGCGCCGCCACGCTCCCCAGGATCCAGGTACGGCAGAGGATCAGCGCGAGGCCCGTCGCGTGGATGCGGCGTCGGGCCCTCGGGAAGACCACCCGGTTGACAGCCCCGATGGCGGCGAGTGCGAACGGCCAGAGCCACGCCGGCAGCCCCGCGCCCCGGCTCGCCAGCAGCGCCCAGTGGAGCAGCAGCAGTTCGCCTGCGGAGAGCAGCAGCATCACCAGGGCCAGCGTGCGATCGAATCGAGACGCCATGGCCCCCTAGGTTGACCGAGAACCGTCGATGGGGGAAGCCCCGGTTCCCGCAGTCAGCGGAGGTGATCCGTGGTCGAGGCGACCCGATCGGCCAGGGTCTCGCTCAGGTTGGCGTAGAGCTGCGCCCCGGTGCGCGGGTACCGCCGGCGGATCCGCTCGAGACTCTCGCGGGTCAGGAGCAGCAGGCGCACGTCGGTCTTCGCGGTCACGTCGGCAGTGCGCGTTCCGCGCGCAAAGGCGACCTCGCCCACGACATCGCCGCGCCGCAGGGTGGCGAAGTCGACGGTTCCGGAGTTCGTCGTCAAGGTGACCGACAGCTCGCCGTCGATGATGACGTACATGTGCCCCCCGGCTTCTCCGAACGAGAACAGCCGGAAGCCCGCGGGGAAGCGCGCGACGCTCGTCATGAGCGCAGTGATCCTCGCCTGGGTCTTTCGCAGCCCCCCGAAGAACGGAATCGAGAGATGCGGGTCGTCTCCGAGGTCCAGGGTGAGCGCGTCCCACAGGCTCACGATATGCATGCGCGATGCCATGGCCGGTGTGAATGTGATGTCGACCAGCCAGGCGAAGGCGAGGGTCAACGCGGCGAGCGCGCCGAACTCGACCTGATTCTGGAACTGGCTCCGGGTCATCACGAGAAAGCCGAGGCACAGTGCGACGCTGGTGTAGGTGACCGGTCGTCCGACAGACCGCAGGGCCTCGCCGACGCCGCGCGCCTCGTCCGCGAAGCGCTTGGCGGCGCTGTTGAATCGGGCGAGGAAATGGATGGTGTCGTCGACTGCGATTCCCAGCACGAGACACGCCACCAGTCCGGTGGTCGAGTTCAGGGTCGTCCCGGTGAACCCCACCACCCCGAAATAGAACAACACCGGCAGGGCGTTGGGGAGCAGGGCGAGCAGCCCGATTCGAAGCGATGTGAAGAGCAGGGCGAGCACCGCGAGGATCATCGCGAACGCGAAGAACAGGCTCGCGAACTGTCCGCGCACCGTGTCGTCGAGCGCGCGCGTCACCAGCACGGCGCTGCCCGTCACCGTCGCGCGGATCTGTCGAGGAAGCTCCAGGCTGTGGCTGTCGATCCGTGCAATCAGATCCGCCATGGAGGCGGAGTCATTGACGGAGCTGCGCACGTGGACGCCCGCGGTGCGGTAGCGGGAGTCCACGAAGCGCTCGAGCTCGTCGTCGGCGCCGAAGAACAGCAACTGGGAGACGAGGGAGCGCGACTCCGGAATCGCGAATGCTGCCGGGTCGCCTCCCTGGAACGCGCGGTTGATGAGCATCAGGTAGTCGACGAGTGAGGTGGTGCCCCCGATCTCCGGCTGTTCCTGCAGCCAGTCCTGGAGCGCGCGCACCGCAGCCAGGTTCACGGGCTCGCGAAAGGCGCCGTCGGAGTCGGCCTCGAGGACGACCATGAAGGAGTTGGCTCCTTGAAAGCGTTCGTCGAGGATTCGCGCATTCCGGTGGAGGAGGGTGCCCGGGTCGATGAACGGCGTGCTCACGTCGATCTGCGCAGCGCCGACGGCGGCGATCACTCCGAGTACCGCTCCGGATACGAGGATCGGAACGCGTCGCCGGACGTCGAAGCGGGCCAACCTGTCGGCGAGGCGTTCGAAGCGTCCGCCTCCGCGAGACGGCTTTCGCTCAGGGAGGAGAGACAGCAGAGCGGGCGCAAAGGTGAGTGACACCAGCACGGTGAACGCGATGCCGATGGTGCTGAATGATCCGAACTGCACGATCGCGGGGATCGGGCTGGTCGCGAGCGACAGGAAGCCGGCGGCCGTCGTGACGCCCGTGAGGATCACGGGGATTGCGACTTCCCGCAGCGAGATCGTCGCGACCGCCTCGCGACGGCAGTTCTCCGTCTGCGATGCGGGCTCCCGGCTCAGCACGTCGTAGTAATCCGACACGACGTGAACGGCGTACGCGAAGCCGACAACCAGCAACAGCGTCGGGATGATCATCGTCATCAGGTTCAGCGAGAAGCCGGTAGCCGCGATGAAGCCGAGCGTCCAGATGACCGAGATCGCCACCGTCGAGGCCGGGATCAGGACGCCCCGGAGCGATCGGAACGAGAATCCCGCGACGCCCATGGCGACGAGGAAGGCCAGAGGAACGGTCCGACCGATGTCTTCGAGCATCAAACGCCCGGTTTCCGCCTTGTTGTAGAGGCCGCCCATCAGGCTGACCGACGCGTCGCCCCGCTCCTCGCGGGCGATGCGGACGATCGCATCGACGGAACCAGCGGCTACCAGGTCTCGTTCGGGCAGGTCCTTCAGATAGACGAAGAGGAGCGTGGCGCGATCGTCCGAAGAAACGAGCGTTCCGCTGTACAGCGGGTTGGCGTGCACCGCCCGGCGGAGACGTTCGCGAGCGTCGTCGTCGGATGGCAGCTCTTCCATGAAGGGCGCGATCTCGAGATCGTCGTCTTCGGTGGCTCGGAGATCCAGCGCGTTCGCGAGGCTCAACACGTGATGGACGCCGGGCGTGCGCCGGAGGCGACGCGTCATTCGATCGATCTGGGCGAGGCGAGGTTCGGAGAAGACGTCGTCGGCCACGAGCGTGACGAGGATGGTCTCGTCGCTTCCGAAGAGAAGCCGGGCGCGGTTGTAGAACTTCCGGGCCTCGTCGTCCACCGGGAGCATGCTGTCGATGGACGAATCCATCTCGAGCCGCGGAGCCCTTGCGACCGGATCGACGATCGCCGTCAGAGCACCCAGCGTGATTACCGCGACGAGCGCGAGCACCAGGGGCGCTCGACTGGTCACGAATACGCTGAAAGCTGTCAACGCACCGCCCGGCTGGCGCCGTCAGCGCGCTCCCGATTCGAGCTCGCGCTGCGTGAACATCTTCTTGTGGATCTTCGCATCGATCTCGATCTGCTCGATCACGAAATCGGTCTGGGTCCCGTCGCGATTGTCGACGATCGTCTGCAAGAGCGGCACCCACCGCCCACCC
>JBHHVG010000105.1:0-8576 GCA_046754165.1 Myxococcota bacterium | reverse complement strand
GACCGCGCGGCGCTGCGGGGGCTGGCGCCGACGGCGCGCGTGGCCGCGCGGCGCGTGCGCCTGCAGGCCGCGGCGCGCGCCCTGCTGCGCGCAGCGCGCGGCCCGGCAGAGCGCGCGGCCGCGCGCCTGGCGGAGCTCGGCGGCCGCCTCGACACGCTGTCTCCCCTGGCGGTGCTGGGCCGCGGCTACGCGTTGGTCCGGCGGCGCCGAGACGGCGCCATCGTGCGCGCGACCGCTGACGTCGCGGTCGGAGACGCCCTCGCCATCCGCCTGGCCGAGGCCGATCTCGACGCCACCGTGGAGGCCGTCCGCACCGCGCCGAACGGCGGAAAGACCCTTTGAAATCGAGAGCTTCGGGAGCTGCGCGAATTGACGCTCCGGCGGCCCACGGGTAGCATCCGCCGAGATGGGCAAGCAATCCAGCAGCGATGCCCGCCCGGCCGCGGGCTCCGATCCGCACGGGTCCGATGATCCCGGGGCTTCCGGAGTCACCTTCGAGTCTTCGCTCGAACGGCTCGAGGCCATCGTCGATCGACTCGAGCAGGGTGAGCTGCCGTTGGAGGGATCCCTCGAGGCTTTCGAGCAGGGCGTGGCGCTGACGCGCCGCTGCGCCGAGCAGCTCGAAACCGCCGAACGCCGCATCGAGCTGCTGGTGCGGGAGGGGGCGAACTGGGTGACGCGCCCCTTCGAGGAGCCCGAGGAGACCGACTAGTGGACGTCCGAGCCTACCTGCTGGAGCGCCTGCCCCAGGTCGACGCCCTGCTCGATGCGACCCTCCCGGCGGCCGACGAGCCGCCGGCGGCGCTGCACGCGGCCATGCGTCACCTGGTATTCCCGTCCGGCAAGCGGCTGCGGCCGGCGCTGGCCCTGGCCGCCGCCGAGGCGGTGGGCGCCCCCTGCTCGCGTGCACTGCCCGCGGCCGCGGCCGTCGAGCTGATTCACAGCTATTCCCTGGTGCACGACGACCTTCCGTGCATGGACGACGACGACGAGCGTCGCGGTCGGCCCAGCGTGCACCGCGCCTTCGGCGAGGCCACGGCTGTGCTGGCCGGCGACGCGCTCCAGGCGGCGGCCTTCGAAGCGCTGTGCCGCACACCGGGCGACGCCACCGCCCGGCAGCGGCTGGCCGCGGTCCGCGACCTGGCGGACGCGGTGGGATCTCGCCACCTCGTGGGCGGCCAGGTGGACGATCTGGCCTTCGACGCCGAGGAGGCGCGGGCCGAACGCGTCGAATCGGTTCACGCCCGCAAGTCCGCCGCGCTGATCGCGGTCTCCGTGGTGGGTGGGGCGCGCCTGGCCGGTGCGGACGGGGCGACCCTCGCGCGCTTGCGCCGTTTCGGCGAAAGTGTGGGCATCGCCTTCCAGATCGCCGACGACCTCGTCGACGAGGGCGAGGCCGACGCCTGCTCCATGGTGCGCGCCATCGGCGCCGAGGCGGCGCGGGAGCGCGCCGAGGCCCTGTTGGAGGCGGCCCTCGCGGAGATCGACGGCATGGGAGAACGCGCGGAGCCGCTGCGGGCGCTGGCGCGCTACGCGGTGCGGAGAAGCGAATGAGTGAGCGGCTTCTCGAGCGGATCGATTCGCCGGAAGACCTGCGCCGGCTCTCGCCGGAGCAGGTCCTGCAGGTGACCCGTGAGCTCCGCGACGAGATCGTGGGCACGGTGTCCAAGACCGGCGGGCATCTGGCTTCGAGCCTCGGCGCGATCGAGCTGCTCACGGCGATCCACTACGTCTTCGACACGCCCCGGGACCGCCTGGTCCTCGATGTTGGCCACCAGGGCTACCCGCACAAGATGTTGACGGGTCGTCGCGAGGCCTTCGACCGCATCGGCCAGGTCGACGGGATCTCCAAGTTCCTCCGCCGCGCGGAGTCCGGGTACGACGACTTCGGTGCCGGCCATGCCGGCACGTCGATCTCCGCGGCGCTGGGCATGGCCCGGGCCATGGAGCTCCAGGGCAGCCATCACTGCGCGATCGCCTTCATCGGCGACGGCGGCATGACGGCGGGCATGGCCTTCGAGGCGCTCAACCACGCCGGCCACCTCAAGCAAGAGAACCTGATCGTCGTGCTCAACGACAACGAGATGTCGATCTCGCCCAACGTCGGCGCGCTGTCGTCGTACCTCTCGCGCAAGCTCTCGGCTCCGATGGTGCGCCGCATGAAGGGCTGGGCCAAGGAGTTCCTCGGCACGATGCCGGGTGACATGGTGCACTGGGCGCAGAAGGCGGAGGAGTCGCTCAAGGTGTTCTTCTCGCCCGGGCTCCTGTTCGAGGCGCTAGGGTTCAAGTACGTGGGTCCGATTCAGGGCCACCGCGTCGACGTGCTGCTCGAGACCTTCGCCAACGTCCAGAAGATGCTCGCCAACGGCGAGGGGCCGGTGCTGGTACACGCGATCACCGCCAAGGGCTACGGCTACGAGCCGGCCCAGCAGGATCCGTTCAAGTACCACGGCGTCGGCGCCTTCGACGTCGAGTCCGGCGCGTTTCCGCCGTCGAAGCCCGGACCGCCGAAGTACCAGAACGTGTTCGCCGACACCCTGATCCGCCTGGCCCGCGAGGATGACAAGATCGTCGCGATCACGGCGGCGATGCCCGACGGCACCGGCGTCGACAAGTTCGCGGCCGAGTTTCCCGAGCGCGCCTTCGACGTGGGGATCGCCGAGCAGCACGCCGTGACCTTCGCGGCGGGTCTGGCCACCGAGGGGCTGAAGCCCGTGCCGGCCATCTACTCGACCTTTCTCCAGCGCGCCTACGACCAGGTGGTCCACGACGTCTGTCTCCAGAACCTCGATGTCACCTTCGCGCTGGATCGCGCCGGCATCGTCGGTGCCGACGGGGCGACGCATCAGGGCTTCTACGACTTCTCCTACCTGCGTCCGCTCCCCAACGTCATCTTGATGGCTCCCAAGGACGAGAACGAGCTTCAGCACATGCTCCGCACCGCGGTCGAGTATCCCGGGCCGGCCGCGATCCGCTTTCCGCGGGGTACCGGCTTCGGCGTGCCTCTCGACCAGGACATCAAGGCGGTCCCGGTGGGCGAGGCCGAGCTGCTGTGTGATGGCGACGACGCGGCTGTGATCGCCATCGGCACCATGGCCCACGACGCGCTCGAGGCGGCCTCGGACCTCGCTGTCGAGGGCGTCCGTGCGGCGGTGCTGAACGCGCGCTTCGTCAAGCCGCTCGACCGCGAGCGCATCGCCGCGCTGGCCCGCCGCTGTCGGGTGCTCGTCACCGTCGAGGAGCACAGCCGGCTCGGGGGCTTCTCTGCGGCGGTGCTCGAGACCCTGGCCGAGGAGGGGATCGAGCTGCCGGTTCGCTGCCTGGCAATTCCGGACCGCATCATCGAGCACGGCGATCCCCGTGACATCCGCGCCCTGCTGGGACTCGACGCCACGGGCATCGCCGCCGCCGTGCGCGACCTGCTCGCGGAGCACCCTCCCCGCTGAAGGGACGGCGTCTCGACGAACGCCTGGTCGACCACGGTCTGGCCGAATCGCGCACCCGAGCCCAGGCGCTGATCCGATCGGGCCGGGTGCTCGTCGACGATGCACCGGTCGACAAGCCCGGCACCCGGGTACGCGACGAGGCGCGTGTACGGGTACGGGGCGAAGACCGCCGCTTCGTGTCGCGGGGCGGCGACAAGCTCGCCGGTGCGCTCGTCGACCTCGCGATCGACCCGAAGGGTCGCTTCTGTCTCGACGTCGGCGCGTCGACCGGTGGGTTCACGGACGGTGCGCGTCACGTCGTCGCGGTGGACGTCGGCTACGGCCAGCTCCACGAGCGGCTGCGGCGCGATCCCCGCGTGACGGTCTGCGAACGAACGAACGCGCGCACGCTCTCCCGGGAGCTGTGTCCGGAGCCGGTCGATCTCGTCACGGCGGATGTCTCCTTCATCTCCCTGCGGCTCCTGCTTCCGCGCTTCACCGAGGTGGCGCCGCGGGCCGACTGGCTGCTGTTGGTCAAGCCGCAGTTCGAGGTGGGGCGGGAGCAGGTCGGGAAGGGCGGCGTGGTGCGGGACGACGCCGTGCGTGCCCAGGCAGTGGCGGCGGTGTGCGCGTGCGCGGCGGACCAGGGCTACGCCACGACCGGCCAGGCGGACAGCCGGCTGGCGGGACCGAAGGGGAATCGCGAGGTCTTCCTGTCGCTCTCACGCCGTTCTGCCGGTCTGTGAAGGGGTCCCGGCGATCGGTTGACTCCGGGCCCACGGTTCTTATCCTTCGGGTTCGTGCCCGTGGAGGACCGCTGTGGCCCTGATCAACGTAACCGGCGCCGCCGCTGAGCGGATTCGAGAGCTCCTCGAAAAGGAGGGC
Source organism: Myxococcota bacterium (assembly GCA_046754165.1). Lineage (GTDB taxonomy): Bacteria > Myxococcota_A > UBA9160 > UBA9160 > SMWR01 > JAFDEI01. The sequence continues at coordinate 4,266 of JBHHVG010000105.1, read as the reverse complement.
AAGCTCCTGACCCACGGCCTCCGGATGAAGGTGATCGGGGGAGGCTGCTCCGGGCTGCGCTACGAGCTCGCCTTCGATGACCACGTCACCGATGGCGACACCGAGGTCGACACCACCGGTGTCCGGGTGATCGTAGACGACAAGAGTGCCCTGTATCTGATGGGCACGACCCTGGATTTCGTGGACACCCTCCAGGAAACCGGCTTCAAGATGAACAACCCCAACGCCGAGAGCACCTGTGGCTGCGGGGAGTCCTTCGGCGCCTGACCCGCCGCGCGCGTCCGCTGACGGGGGCCGATGAAGGTCCAACTTCCCATCTATCTGGATCACCACGCGACGACCCCGCTCGCCCCGCGCGTGCTCGAAGCCATGCGCCCGTACTGGTCCCAGCACTTCGGCAACGCTTCGAGCTCGTCTCATGCCTTCGGCTGGCGCGCCGAGGCCGCCGCCGAGGACGCCCGGGAACGGCTCGCCGCGGCGATCGGCGCGGCGGAGCCGCGCGAGATCGTCTTCACCAGTGGGACCACCGAGAGCGACAACCTGGCCCTGAAGGGCGTCCTTCGCGCCGCGCGCAGCGGCCTGGATCACCTCGTCACGACACAGATCGAGCACCCCGCCGTCCTCGACTCCTGCCGGGTTCTCGAGCGCGAGGGCGTCGCGGTGACGACCGTCCCGGTCGGATCGGACGGCCTGGTGGACCCGGACGCCGTGGCCGCCGCCATCGGGGACCGCACGGCGCTGGTGTCGGTGATGCTGGCCAACAGCGAGATCGGTGTGATCCAGCCCCTCGCGGAGATCGGGCGCATCTGCCGCGAGCGCGGCGTGCTGCTGCACAGCGACGCGGCCCAGGCCGTCGGCAAGCTCCCGGTGGACGTCGATGCGCTGGGCGTCGACCTGCTGTCGTTCTGCGGGCACAAGCTCTACGGTCCGAAGGGGGTCGGCGCCCTGTACGTGCGCACCCACTGGCCGCGACTCCGTCTGCAGCCCCTGCTCGATGGGGGCGGCCACGAGCGCGGGCTGCGGTCCGGGACGCTGCCGGTTCCCCTGCTCGTTGGATTCGCCACCGCCGTCGAGTGCTGTCTCGAGGACCTGGACACCGAGGCGCAGCGGCTGCGCACGCTGCGCGATCGGCTGTGGGAGGTGCTGTCCGCCGAGCTCGATGACGTCTTCGTGAACGGGCATCCGGAGCGGCGTCTGCCGGGCAACCTCAACGTCTCCTTCGGAGCCGTCGAGGCCGATCTGCTGCTGCTGGCCCTGTCGGACGTGGCGCTGTCCACGGGCTCGGCGTGCGCCTCGGGAAGCACCGCGCCGAGCCACGTGCTGGCCGCACTCGGACTTTCGCAACAGCGTATTCGTGGGGCGGTGCGCTTCGGTCTCGGGCGCTCGAACACCGCAGAGGAGATCGACTGGGTGGCCGAACGGCTGGTCGCCTGGGTCCGCGAGGCGCGCGGGAAGCAGCGTGCGGCAGCGATCCGCCCGGCGCCGCCGCCATCCCGGACCTGACCGGCCGCCAGGGGGTGACTCGCGCTACCCTCCGGCGTGCATTTTTTCAGCGGCGAATTCCCCGACGCCGTGGAGCCCACCACCCATTCGTGGGGCCGGGCGACATCGCCAGATTTCATCGGGGATCGAAGGAGCAGTTCGTGGCGGAGCCGATGAGCAGCAACATCACCTGGCACGAGGGCCAGGTGCGGCGCAGCGACCGGGAGGGCCTGTTGGGCCAGAAGGGTGCGACGGTCTGGCTGACCGGCCTGTCCGGATCCGGGAAGTCGACCGTGGCCGTGGCCGCGGAGCATGCCCTCGTGCAGCGCGGGCGGCTCGCCTACGTGCTCGACGGCGACAATGTCCGCCACGGGCTGAATTCCAATCTCGGATTCTCGCCTGCGGATCGCACCGAAAACATCCGCCGAATCGGAGAGGTGGCCAAGCTCTTCACGGATTCCGGCATCATCGTCTTCACCTCGTTCATCTCCCCGTATCGGGCCGATCGCGACGCCGTCCGGGCGTCGATGGCTCCCGGGGACTTCCTCGAGGTACTCGTCGACGCAAGCCTGGAGACCTGCGAGAGCCGTGACGTGAAGGGGCTCTACGTGAAGGCCCGGGCCGGCGAGATCCCCGAGTTCACCGGCATCTCGGCGCCCTACGAGGCGCCTTTGAATCCGGAGCTGGTGCTCGACACCAACTCCCAGACCATCGAGGACAGCGTGGCCGCGCTGGTCGGCTACCTCGAGAAGAACGGCTATCTGAGCACGAAGGAGTAGCCACGGCCCAGCTGCCCTTTGTCGATTGGAGTCGACGCGCGGGCTGGCCGATGCTGGAAATGATGACGCACCAGATCCATCGAGTGTTCATTGCTCTCGCGCTCGCCTGCGCCTTCACGGCGGGGTGCGCGAAGCTGCCCGGGCTCGGCAGCCAGCCCGATGACGAGTCTCCCGGTGTCGTCATTCGCGCCGACGCGCCGCCGGAGTTCGACCTGCTCGTCGCGCAGGAGTTCCAGCAGGCGGGCCGCATGCGGGAGGCCACTGCGGCCTACGAGCGGGCGGTGGCCAAGGACCCGGAGTCGGCCTTCCTGCGGCGGCGCCTCGCCGAGGCGCTCGTCCGGCAGAACCGCGTCGCCGAGGGCATCGAGCACGCGCAGCGCGCCTACGACCTCGAGCCCGACGACATGTCCCTGCGCCTGCTGCTCGGCCAGCTCCACCAGATCAGCGGGTCTCCCGCCGAGGCGGAGAAGGTGCTGCGCAACGAAGACGGGGAACCTGCGGGAGAGGACGCTGCCTTCCAGCTGTACGAGATCTACCTGAGCTCGCGGCGCATCGAGAAGGCCCGTGAGACCGCCGAGTGGCTCGTGGATCGCCATCCCGAGTCGATTCGCAACCGTCTGGCCCTGGCCGCGGTCTACAGTGCGACCGGGAGGTCCGAGCAGGCCGAGCGCATCCTGCGCCGCGCCATCGACGAAGACCCGGACAATCTCCGGGCCTACGTCGCGCTGGCCCGCTCCCACCGAGAACGCGGCGACCACGAGGGCGAGATCGCAGTCTTCAACGAGATTCTCGCCCGCAGTCCGCACCACCACGCCGCGCTTGTCTCCCTCTCCAACGCCCAGCTCAAGGCGAATGATCTGGAGGGCGCCCAGGCGACCCTCGAGGAGATCGAGGAGTACCACCCGGACGACGTGAACTCCGCCGCACGGCTCGCTTTCCTCTACTACGAGCAGCGGCGCTGGGCCGAGGCGGCGGACCGCTTCGCCCGCGTGGCGGCCGCGAACCCCGAGGAGCACCAGATCCTCTTCTTCCTCGGTGTCGTTCAGCGTCGGTCGGGCCATCCGGATCGCGCCGTCGCCAGCTTCGAGAGCATTCCGCCGGCGAGCGAGCACTACGCGGAGGCGCGCACGCAGATCGCCGCCCTGTACGAACGCCGCGAGCGGTACGCCGAGGCGCTCGCCGAGGTCGAGAAGGCGCACAGCGTAAAGCCCTCGCGGCAGCTCGAGCTCTACGCCGCGACGCTGCGCTCGAAGCTCGGAGACTTCGACGGCGCCATCGCGCACCTCGAACGGATGCTCGAGGCGGAGCCCGAGAGCGACGAGCTGCTCTACAACCTGGGCGTCGTGTATGGCGAGGCCGACCGCACCGACGAATCCATCGCCTACATGCAACGCGCCCTGGAAGAGAACCCGGACAACGCCAGCGCGCTCAACTACATCGGCTACACCTGGGCCGAGCGGGGCATCAAGCTCGACGAGGCAGAGACCCTCATCTCCCGGGCTCTCGCGCTGCGGCCCGAGGACGGTTACATCGCCGACAGCCTCGGCTGGGTCTACTACATGCGGGCCCTGCCACTGGTCGAGGACGACCGCGTCGCCGACGCGCGGCAGTACATCGAACGGGCACTAGAGGAGCTCGAACGCGCGGACGACCTCACCGGCGGCGATCCGGTCGTGTCCGAACACATCGGCGACACCTACCTCCTGCTCGACCAGAAGCGTCGGGCGCTCGACCACTTCGAGGAGGCGGTGCGCCTCGAGCCTCGCTATGGCGAGCAACCGAATCTCCTCGAGAAGCTCGAGAAACTCCGCGACGAGCTCCGGTAGGCGTGTTCCGAGCGAGGGGGCTCGCCGTCGTCCTGTTGCTCGGCACGGCGTGTCGCACGTTGGTCCCGCTGACGTCGCTCCCGGCCGGCGACCCCAGACCCGCGGCCGCACTCGCGAGCTGGGGAGAGATCGCCCGTCAGCGGCACGCGCTCCGAGGGCGCGCTCGGCTGGCGGTAGAC
>JBHHVG010000104.1:0-8611 GCA_046754165.1 Myxococcota bacterium | reverse complement strand
GCCACGAGCGTGGCGCTTACCGCCGCCGCATCCTGGCGCCTGCTCGCCGACAGCGGCCCGGGTCTGTGGCCCGTCTACGCCGCGGCGATCCTGCTGGGCTACCCGGTCGCCGACCTCGTCTCGGGCTTCATCCACTGGTCCGCGGACCGCGTGCTGTCCGAGAGTGCGCCGTACTTCGGGCCGCACTTCGTCAAACCGTTTCGCGCACACCACGCTGATCCGCGCGCGATTGCCCGGCACGACTTCATCGAGACGAACGGCAATACCTGCATCGCGCTCATTCCATTCCTCGCGGTCTCGTGGTGGTGCCTGGCAGGATCTCCCGCGCTCCAGGCGTCTGCCATCTCGCTGGCCTTCTGGCTGTTCTGGACCAATCCGATCCACCGTTGGGCGCACGCCGACGAGCCGCCCGCCCTCGTGTGCTGGCTGCAGCGACGGCGGCTGATCCTTGCACCGGCCCATCACGCCGCGCATCACGGGCCTCCCTTCGATCGGTGCTTCTGCATCACGTCGGGATGGTGCAACCCGCTGCTCGACCGTCTCGGGCTCTTTGCGATCACGGAGCGCTGGTTGCGCGCGGCGTGGAGGGTGCGCACTGCGTGGAACCGGGCGACGCCGTCGACGCGGCCATGAACGCCGCCGCCTCGAGCCAGAGTCTTGCCCGGATCGCGTCGGACGCCCGGAGCGCCCGGTTGGCGCCGGAGGCCTCCTTGCTCCAGAGTTGCGCCGATGAAGCCAGTGGTCATCGTGAAGACGGGCAAGACGATCGCCTCGATCGAGGAGAGCCGCGGCGACTTCGAAGACTGGATCTCCGCCGGCCTGGGCGTGGGGCCGGAGTGGGTTCGCGTGTCCCGGGTGGACGAGGGTGAGGAGCTGCCGGAACCGGAAGCTGTCGCGGGAGCGGTGGTCACGGGGTCGTCGGCCATGGTGACGGCTCGTGAGGCCTGGAGCGAGCGCGCTGCGGGTTGGCTTTCCGCGGCGGTGGCCCGTGAGGTCCCGATCCTCGGAATCTGCTACGGCCACCAGTTGCTCGCCCATGCCCTGGGCGGGACCGTCCGCCGCAACCCCAACGGGCGTGAGATCGGCACCGTGGACGTCGCGCTCGCGCCCGGCGCGGATTCGGATTCGCTCTTCGCAGAGTTCGACGGCGGGCTGCGAGTCCACGCATCCCACCTCGAATCCGTGACCGCACTGCCACCGGGCGCCATCCACCTGGCCAGTTCGAGCCTCGATCCCAATCACGCCTTCCGCGTCGGGCGCAACGCCTGGGGCGTGCAGTTCCACCCGGAGTTCGACGCCGACATCATGCGCGGCTACCTCGCGGCGCGTCGCGAGGCCGTGTTGTCCGAGGGCCTCGACGCCGACGCGCTGACGCGCGCCGTCGAGGAGCGACCCGAAGGTTTCGCGGTGCTCCGCCGCTTCTCAGCCATCATCTGCAGCTGACGGCTGGACCGCGCCAGCAACCGGGTCGCCTCGGGTGATATGCTGGGCCCACCGCGGACCGGGCGGAACGACGAAGAGGAGCACGCATGACCACCATCTACCACGATGCCGACGGCGACCTCAGGGCCCTCCGCGATCAGACCGTCGCGATCGTGGGTTATGGCAACCAAGGACGCTCCCAGGCGCAGAACCTCCGGGATTCGGGAGTCTCGGTGATCGTCGGCAACATCCGAGACGCGGCCCACGAACAGGCCGAGGCCGACGGCTTCACGGTCTACGCGATCGCCGAGGCGTGTCGCATCGCCGACGCCGTCCTGCTGCTGATCCCGGACGAGATCATGCCGGCGGTCTACGCCGAACACGTTGCGCCCCATCTCTCGACCGGCAACCTGCTGTGCTTTGCGTCCGGTTACAACGTTGGATTCGGCCTGATCGAACCGGCGGAGGATCTCGACGTGGTCCTGCTGGCACCGCGCATGATCGGCATCGGTGTTCGCGACACCTATGTGTCGGGTCGGGGCTTTCCGAGCTTCGTCGGCGTACACCGGGACGCGACCGGAACTGCCCGTGACAGGCTGCTCTCCCTGGCCAAGGCGGTCGGGTCCACGCGCGCAGGCTGCATCGACATGTCCATGCACGACGAGGCGAGCCTCGACCTCTTCACCGAGCAGGCGTTCGGCCCCGCCTTCGGGCGCGTGATGATGTCCGCCGTCGAGCTCCTTATCGGTGCGGGTTATCCGCCCGAAGCGGTGCTGCTCGAGCTCTATCTGTCGGGAGAGTTCGCCTACTCGCTTGAGAAGATTCGCGAGGTGGGCATGTTGAAGCAGATGGACTTCCACTCGCGCACCAGCCAATACGGGAGCATGACCCGAGGCGCCCGCTTCCTCGACCTCGACGGGCCGATCAAGCAGAGAATGGGGGAGGTGCTCGAGCAGATCCGCGACGGGAGCTTCGCGAGGGAATGGAGCGAGGCGCAAGAAGGAGCGGGTTCCGTGCTCGACGCCATCCGGAACGCGCGAGACCAGATCCCGTTTGCGCAGTGGGAGCGGGATGCCCGTTCGGCATTGCGGATCGGCGACGCACGCGATTGAAGTTGCGGAGAAGCCCCCCGGGATGGCGCGGTTTCGCGTCGGAAACTCCGCCACCGAGGGATCGAAATCCTCCACCCTCGAGGTTCGCGACCCATGGCCCAGCGGCGGCTCGGCGTCGGCGAGAGCCGGCTCGATGTGCTGATCAGTCGCGCCCTGATCGCCTGGGTCGCGGCGGTTCACGGCAATGCCCGGACCGTGCTCGCGGCGGTCGCCGTCACGACCATTGCGATCCTCATCTACGTCGCCCTGAACCTCGGCTTCAACACCAGCCACCGGGCGCTGCTGAGCGAAGACCTGCCGTTCTGGCGCGAGTACAACGCGTTCGCCGATACGTTTCCCATCGTCGACGAAGCGATCTTCGTCGTGATCGACGCCGAGACGCCCGATCGCGCGCGAGAGGCGGCCAACGCCCTCGCCGCTCGTCTCGCCCGAGACACCGCCGCATTTCCCAGCATGTACGTCCCCGGTGGCGGCGAGTTCTTCGAGCGCCACGCGCTCCTCTACCTGGAGATCGACGAGCTCTACGATCTCGCGGACCACCTGGCCGCGGTGCAGCCGCTGCTCGCCGAGCTCGCGCGCGATCGCACGTTGCCGAGTCTGGTGCGGACCCTCGAGCTGACCGTCGACGCGGCCGAGTCGGATCCGGAGATCGCGGATACCCTGGTGCCGATCTTCGACTCTGTCAGCCTCGCCGCGCGCGCCGTGCTCGAGGGACAGCCGCGGCCCGTCTCGTGGACGGAGTTGCTGCTCCGGAGGAAGCTTCCCGGAGATTCATCCCGACGGCTCATCATCGTCCACCCGGCCCTCGACTACGACCAGCTCCTGCCCGCGGGCGAGCCGATGCGGGCGATTCGCGCGGCAGCGGAGGATCTCCGCCTCGTTCCCGCGACCGGGGTGCGCATCCGCCTGACCGGCAACGTCGCACTCAACTACGAGGAGATGGTGGGCGTCGCGAAGGGATCGATCTCTGCGATCCTGGGATCGTTCAGCCTCGTCGCCGTGATCCTCTTCGTTGCGCTGGGATCCGTGCGGCTGGCGGCGTGCGTGCTCACGACCCTGCTGGTCGGACTGAGCTGGACCGCGGGCTTCGCCGCGCTCGCCGTCGGATCCCTGAACGTCATCTCCATCGCCTTCGCGGTGCTGTTCATCGGCCTCGGCGTCGATTTTGGCATCCATCTCGGCATGCGCTACGCGGAGCTGGTCCGTTCCGGAAAACACCATGAGGTCGCGATGCGCGACGCCGCAGGCGGCGTCGGCGTCTCACTGGCGCTGTGCGCGGCGTCGACCGCGATCGGCTTCTATGCCTTTCTGCCGACGGACTACGGCGCCATGGTCGAGCTGGGACTCATCTCCGGAACGGGACTTCCCATCAGTCTCGCGGCGACGCTCACCGTGTTTCCCGCGCTCCTGGCGGTCAGCGAGCCCGCCGCCCACGCGGCGGGACGGCCGCATCCGCGCTGGACGACCATCGCGTTGATCCCCGCCGCCGCCCATCATCCTCGGACGGTTCGAGTGGCCGCGCTGCTCCTGGCGGTCGGGTCGTTGGCGCTGCTGCCGCGCCTCGAGTTCGAGATCAACGTGGCCAAGATTCGCGATCCTTCCCTGGAGACCACGCAGACCTTCGAAGACCTGCTCGCCGACAGCGACAACTCGCCGTGGACGATCGACCTGCTCGCCGCCGATCTGTCGTCCGCGCAGACGCTGGCGGAGCGCGTGCGCAAGTTGGATGTGGTGGAGCGCGCGATCACTCTCGCGGACTACATTCCCAGCGATCAAGCCGAGAAGCGGGAGATCCTCGCCGACATCAGCTTCTTCGTTCCGGAGCCGAAATCGTTCGCAGCCCAGCAACCGGTCGCGGCGGTAGCGGATCAGGTCCTCGCGCTGCGGGCGCTGCGCGACCTGCTCGGGAAGAAATGGGTCGTGGAGGGCGACGCGGCCCGCCGGAACAGTGCGGACCGCGCGGGCGCGAAGATCGACGCCTTCCTCGCGCGATTGAAGGGGATCGAGAGTCAGGAAGCGGCGCTCGAGAGCTTCCAGAATAGCCTGCTCGGCTCGCTTCAGGGCCAGATGCTGACGCTGTGGAGGGCCCTCGAGCCCGGCCCGGTGGACCTCGCGGCGCTCCCGGACGACCTCTCCCGACGCATGGTATCGGCGGATGGCCGCGCGCGTGTCGAGGTGCTTCCCCGGGAGGATCTGGGCGACGACGCGGCGCTCGCGCGCTTCGTGGACGAGGTGCGCGCCGTCGCGCCGCACACGACGGGCAGCGCGGTGAGCATCCTCGAGTGGTCGCGGGCCACCGTGAGCTCCGTTCGGGAGGCCCTCGTGTTGGCGCTGATCGCCGTGGCGCTCGTCGTGTTCGCCCTGTGGCGAAGGCTCCGCGATGTGCTGCTCGTGATGGCGCCGCTGATCCTGGGTAGTCTTCTGACCGCTGCGACCGCGGTGCTGATCGGGCTGCCCGTCAACTTCGTCAATGTCGTCGTCCTGCCGCTGCTGCTGGGAATCGGCGTGGACGGCGGAATCCACCTGGTACACCGGCATCGGCTGGCGCAGCGGGCGCACCCGGAGGCCGAGACGGCGGAGAACCTGCTCGAGACGAGCACGGCCCAGGCGGTCTTCTTCAGCGCCGTCACGACCATGGCGAGCTTCGGCAGCCTCGCCCTCGCCGCGCATCGCGGCATCTCGAGCCTCGGGATCCTGCTGTTGATCGGCGTGAGCTACATGTTGCTGTGCAACCTGGTGCTGCTGCCGGCCCTGATGACCGGCCGCCGCTGAGCCCCCGCGCTACAATCGCCCCATGGCGGCGGAACACCGGCTGGAGCCCGTGCCGCAGCGCCTCGTGCTCTTCGACGGGGAATGCGGCTTCTGTGATTGGGCCGTGGGATGGTTGCTGGCGCGCGATCGGCTGGGCGTGCTGCACTTCGCGCCTCTCCAGGGCGAAACCGCAGCGCGCCTGCGGGTGCTTCACCCTGAGATCCCCACCGACACCGACACCATGGTCTACGTCGTCGCGGACCAGGCCGGCGAGCGGGTCTATCTGCGCTCTCAGGCGGTGTTTCGCGTGATGGAGGAGCTTCCCGGCGCATGGCGATTCGCGTCCCGGCTGGGGTGGCTTCCGCGCGCGTTCACCGACGGGTGCTACCGGCTCTTTGCACGCCATCGCTACCGACTGTTCGGCAAGGTCGACGCCTGCTCACTGCCACCGCCCGAGCAGCGGGCGCGCTTCGTCGCCTGAAGCGCAGGCAGCGACCGGCGCTCCCGGAACGCCGGTTCAGTGGACCCGGCTCAGCTTTCGCCAGAGCTCGGACCACTGCCTCTCCGCGGCCGTGGTGGCCTGCTGAAGCGAGTTGCCGGAAGCGACGATGACCGTGCCGCTGCGCCGGCCCGCTCGTGGTGTTCGCACGACCGCCACCCACTCGTCGTGTTCGTTCGCCTTCCGCGGGTTCTGATACAGCCGGCCATCGACCTGCTGGATCCAGTCGAGGGCTTCGTCGCGCGTCATGCACGTGAGTGCCCGCCCCACGGGTTTCGTGTCACGCGAACCGTTCGTTGCGGCGGGAGAACGCGCAGCGGATGCGCAGCTTCGCGCCGGATGTCCGGGTCCGCGCGAGCTTCCGGCGCTGCGAGAGCTGGACTAGCCTCTCTGCTTGGCCACGCCGCCCCCCGAGCACGAGCGCTTCCTCACCGTCGTCACCGGCCTGCCTCGTTCCGGGACGTCACTCATGATGCAGATGCTCGGAGCTGGCGGCGTAGCGCTGCTGACCGATTCCTCCCGGCCCGCGGATGCCGACAACCCGGGCGGCTATTTCGAGTACGCGCCCGTCAAGCGGCTGGCCTGCGACTCCCGATTCCTCGAGAACGCGGCCGGGAAGGCGGTGAAGGTGATCCACGCCCTCATCCGGGCCATCCCGAAGGACCGGGACATGCAGGTGATCTTGATGCGACGCGACCTCGGCGAGGTCGTTGCGTCACAGCGACGCATGCTCGAGCGTGTCGGGGCGCCTGCCGACGATCTTCCGGAAGTCCGACTCGCCGGGATCTTGCGCGATCAACTCGACGACGCGGCGCGTTGGCTGGCTGTCCAGCCGACCGTATCACTGCTCGAGGTCGACTACGGCGCGCTGGTCGCGAATCCCGCCGCGTGGGCGGCGCGTGTCGACTCGTTCGTCGGGGGCGGGCTCGACCGCGCCGCCATGGCTGCCACCGTCGACCCGCGTCTCTGGCGTCAGCGCTGCCCGCCTAGTTTGCGCGAGGCGGTGAGGCCTTCTCGAGCTCGCTGGCGATTAGGGTGCGGACCCGTTCGGTGAGGTCCTCGACCGAGACCCCGGCGAATGTCTCATAGGGAATGCCATCGAGCACCTTCAGGTGAATCGGATGGCGGCCGCGCAGGACGAATCCCTTCTTGGGCAGGGCGTCGGCCGTCCCGGTGACCACGATCGGCAGGATCGGCCGTCGGGCGTCCAGCGCCAGCTCGAAGGCGCCCGCTTTGAAGGGGCGCAGGTGGCCGTCCGGAGAGCGGGTGCCCTCGGGAAACATCATGATCGAATTGCCCGCTTCGAGGGCCTGGCGGCAGAGACGCAGCATCTTGAGGATGCTGGCGCGGTCGCCGCGCTTCAGCGGGATGTACTCGTTGAGGTGCATGTTGATTCCGATGCACGGAATCCGGAAGTTCTCGATCTTCGACACCCACTTGTAGTGGTTGAAGAGTCGGAAGAAGACGAGGATGTCGAGCAGAGATTGGTGGTTTGCCACCATCACGTACGCTTCGTCCGGATCGATCTTGTCGCGGCCTTCGATCGTCACGGGCCATGCCGGATTGAACCACGTGAAGAGCGAAGCCCAGAAGCACGTGAACTGGTGGAGGGCTCGCCTGCGCGGATCGAACGGTGCCGTCACCGCCCAGATCAGCACCGCGATCGGAAAGAGCAGGATCGATGTGACGGTCAGGAAGACCCAGAAGATCAGGGAGAGCGTTCGTCTCATCGCATCGAAGGTGTAGCGCCACTGGTGCGCGCCGTCGCCCTCAGCGGCGACACGCCTCCACGAAGGCGCCGAAGAGGTGCGTCCGGTGGAGACCCTCGAGCTTTTCCGGGTGCCATTGCACGCCGACGCAGAAGGGGCCGCTCTCGCTTTCCAGAGCTTCGATCAGGCCGTCTGCGGCGCGGGCCGAGACCAGCAGTCCATCTCCGGGAAGGGCGACCGCCTGGTGGTGAAGGCTGTTGACGGGCTCTGGCGTGGCTCCGACGATCGCCGCCAGGCGTGTGTCCGGGGTGACCCTCAGCCCGTGACGACCGCCGGGCTCCGACAGCTGGTGGTCATCCGCATCGGGAACGTCGGACGGGATGTCGTAGTGAAGCGATCCCCCCCGCGCGCGCGCCAATAGCTGCATGCCGTAGCAGATCGCGAGGACTGGCATTCCCCGGCTCTGCGTCGCTTCGAGGAGCCGAAGGTCGAAGGCCACACGCGCCTCGGGCGCCGATTCGAAGCGTACGGTACTCGGATAGGAACGCGGCGGCTGGAAATCGTCGCCGCCGGGGATCAGCAGGCCGTCGATGCGGCTCGCGATCGCCTCGGCGTCCTGCTGGATTGGCAGATGGATCGGTGCACCGCCGGCCTCGTCGATGGCGTGGGAATAGGCGCAGTCGAGGTACTCGTAGCGCCGGCCCGGGCGCCAGTGGCCGCGGTCGTCGAGACATTGCGAAATTCCGATGAGCGGCCGCACCGGTCACAGTATACCCTCCGACCGGTCGCCGATTCGGGAGGGAGGCGCGCGGTCGGATGGGTCGGGTGTTGATCGCCGGATGCGGATATGTCGGTTCGGCGCTCGGCTGCGAGCTGCTGACCGAATCCCACGAGGTGTGGGGATTGCGCCGACGACCGGTTTCGCTGCCGAGGGGCATCGTCCCGGTCGTCGCCGATCTCGGGTTGGCGGCGAGTCTCGACGAGCTGCCGCGCGACCTCGACACCGTCTTCTACCTGGCTTCGCCGGGCGGCTCCGACGACGCGCACTACCGCACGGCCTATGTCGAGGGGCTCGCCAACCTGCTGGCCAGCCTCGAGCGCGGCGGGCAGCGGCCCCG
>JBHHVG010000103.1:0-8668 GCA_046754165.1 Myxococcota bacterium | reverse complement strand
CCATCACCCAGGAGATGGGATCCGGTAGCCCGCGATCGGGTAGGCCGCGGTAGAAGGGCCCGACCAGCACCCACAGGGCGTTGTCGATCGCGTTGCGTCGCTTGGCGTGTTGGAAGGCGAGGTACGCGTGCTCTTCGGGACTGGCGTACATGGTCGCCGCGTGTCGCGCCATGTTGACCCGCAGGCCGTCGTCGGAAGCGATCTCCTCCAGCAGCTCCCACATGGCGTCCTCGTCGCCTCCCTCACCGCGGGCGAGCGCCAGCGCGAAGGTGGCTTCGTCCGCCAGCGGACCGTCCGGGTCGCGCTCGAGCAGCTCGAGCGATGCCTCTACGATGTCGCCGTCCGGCAGCAGCAGCGCGTGGGCGAGCGGCAGGGATCCGTCGGGGGCCGTATTCCCGCCGTCGTCGGACGCCTCGAGGCTGTGCGCGCGGTTTGCCCGCTGGCGCAACAGGCGCCGAGCGGCTTCGTCCCGGAGCTTCGTGGCCAGGGAATCCTCCGGCACGTAGCCGAGCGCGCGATCCGCGTAGACGAGCGCCAGCCGCACCTGGCCGCGGTCCAGAGCCTTTCGCGCGGCGCGAACCGAGTGGAGGCGGTGGGTGCGGAGCCAATCCGCCTCGGCCGAGTCGACGCGCGGAGAGAGCTCCAGCGCCTCGCTGGTGTCCGGATACATGGCCAGATAGTGCTTCCAGTGGACCAGTGCCTGGCGCTCCCGGAGCGGCAGCGGATCTTCGCGGTAGAGCTGGGCCAGATAGGCGATCAGCGCGCGCCCGAGCCGATAGGGCGCCATGCTGGTCGTCAGGATCGACCGCCCGAGCGGCTCCGCCACTGCGTTGAACGCGCGCCCGAAGGAGAGCAGGTACGAGTCGCGCATGCGTGTCCGGGCCAGAAGCAACGGATCATCTTCGGTGGCGAGCGCGAGGCGACCGCGAATCGTCGGGTCGAGGTCGTCCTTTTCGAGGAGGTCCCGACTCGCTTCGCGATAGCTGCGCGGATCGTCTTGCGTGGTATTGACCAGATCGATCGCGACGGGGGCCAGGCCCGTCGAGGTCTCGCCGGATGCCGCGAGCACCGTCTCGATCGCCTCCAGGCGTCGAAGTGCGAGCCGCGCTTCCTCGCGGTTCGACACCAGTGACGCCGCCGCGACGTCGGCGGCGGTCGTATCGGCCACGTCCGGCACGACCATCGGGCGGTGGGAGAGCGCCTCGAGCGCGGATCCGGGCGGGATGGCGCCCGGCGTGCGGCAGCCGCCGAGCAGCGTCGCCGCGACGGCGACCCCGGCGGCGACCCAGAGGCGCGCGGCCGGGCTCTCAGGGCGTGAATCGATCATTGTCGACCGCCAGCGCGAACGCCAGGAAGGCCTCGAGGCGCCGAGAGGCTTCGAGCTTCTCCGGGGTGCCATCCTGGTTCGCCACCATCTCGTACAGACGCGCTCCCGCGTCGATCAGCTCTTGGAAATGCGCCGGATCGAAGCTCAGACCCTCTGGCGGATTCGCGTCGGTGTATTCTACCGCGAGATCCGCGTACAGGTCAGCGAGGGCGAGCAGGCGCCGATTCAGGTTCTTGCTGTCCGGGTGCCGCACGATGATCCGTTGGGTCTCGGCCACAGCACGGACGTTTCCGTCCTCGACGACGCGTCGACGCCCGACGAAGTACTGCGCCCGGGCGATGTCGGCGCGCTCGATCTCTTCCTGCACGATGTAGTAGTGGTGGGTTCCAGAGACGATCTCGCCCAGGTCTTCGAGCAACGAGACCCGCCGCTCGAATTGGGCGAGGGCCGCGTCGGCGTCGACTGCGTCCGGTCGTGCCCCTCGATCCCCCGGCACCGGCAGTGGGTGCGCGCCGATCTGGATGGCCTCGTCGAGGGCGTCGCACACGTCGGCGCCGCGCAGCGCCTCGATCTTGAGCACGGGATCCCTCTCCGCGGCGATCCGATACTCCTCTGCCGCGAGGTCGTAGGCCCGCATGCGCTCGAGTGCACGACCCTTCGCGAAGGCAATCACGCCCTCCATGTGGCCCGCGCGCAGCGCCGCGGCGTGGATGGCCTCGATGCTCTCGAGACGCAGCAGCGAGCTGCGGTAGACGTTGCGGCCGGTGAAGTCACGGGCCGGTTGGAAGCGGTAGGTATCGTCGGGAACGTGTCGGCGCAGCACGGCGATGACCTCGAGCACGTTCTCCGCGGGCCGGTAGCGGGGGTCGACCTCGGGCGCCGTGCGGCAAGCCGCCGCTGCGAGCATCAGCGCGAGCAGTGCGAGGCGAAGTGGGGTGGGCTTCGAAGGGGACATCTTCCGCGAGGATACAGCAGCCGGGTCGGTCGAAACCGGGCGCTCGGATGCGGCGAACGGCGGGGTACACTCCCGCCGTGAGAAACACGCCCCGCACCCTCCGGGTCGGCGAAGCGGAGGCGGGACGCCGTCTCGACGTCTTCCTCGCCGCGGCCCTCGATCTCTCGCGTTCGCAGGCGCGCCGCTTGTTGGCGCGCGGTGACGTGCGCATCGGCCCCAAAACCCTGTCCGAGAGCGCCAAGGGTGAGCGCGTGGTCGCGGGAACGACGGTGGAGATCGCGCGCTTCTCGCGGCCGGAGGAGCAGCACCCGCTGCCGGAGCGCGAGGCGCCGCTGGTCGTGCTGGCAGAAGGCCGCGGTTGGATCGCGATCGACAAACCGCCGGGCGTCCCGGTGCATCCCCTCGATCCAGACGAGCGGGGCACGGTGTTGAACGCGCTGATCGCGCGATCCCCGCAGCTGGCGGGCGTCGGCGAGGCGGGGCTCCGCAGTGGCGTCGTGCACCGGCTCGACGTGGACACATCCGGGGTTCTGCTGGTCGCGACGGAGGAGGGCACCTGGGGCGCGCTGCGCGCCGCCTTCGCCGAACACCGCGTCGACAAGGTCTACCGGGCGGTGGTGCGCGGACGACTCGAGGGAGACGGTGCCATCGAGCTCGGCTTCGTCACCGCGCGTCATCGGCCTGCACGGGTCCGGGTCGTCGAGGATGCAGAGCGGTTGCGGGCGCGCGGGGTGCGCCTGGGCTCCCTGCGCTGGCGCGTGTCGGAGCTCCTCGACGGCGCCACGCTGGTCGAAGTGCGCCCGCGCACGGGCCACCTCCATCAGATCCGGGCGACATTCGAGCATCTCGGCTTTCCGATCGTGGGAGATCGCGTCTACGGCGCCGCCGCGGACGCCGCTCTGGCTCCCCGCCAGATGCTGCACGCGGCCCGCATCTCGGTCGCCGAGATCGCCGCGGCGAGCCCGGACCCCGAGGATTTCAGCGCGCTGTGCGAGCGGTTGCGGACGTGAAGTGATCGGCGGCCCGGGCAGGCGGGCTCTGCCCGCCGCCGACCCGCCGGGCTACGGCCCGCGTTGCGCCTTCATCTCGAGCTGCATCGCCTGGGCCTTCTCCTCCTCGGCTTCGGGGATCATGCCTTTCATCTGGTAGAGGATGGAGAGGTTGGTATGGCTGAGCGGGTCGTCGGGCTCGAGCGCGATCAGCTCGACGGCGGCGTCGATCGCGCCGTCGAGATCCCCCTGCTGGCGCAGCGCCATCGACAGGGCATTCCAGGCGAGGGCGTACTTCGGATCGAGCTCGAGTGCCTCGCGGTACTTCGCAACCGCCGCGTCGATCCGGCCCTCGGCGAACTCGAGAAAGCCCTGCTTGTAGCTGGCTCGGGCGACGCTCATGCCGCGAGTATATGCGGTGTCGCCCGATCGACCCACGGCGAGTCGGATGCCGGAGACGGGCGAGTCGGCAGGTCGGGCCTCGAGCGCTACCCGGTCTTCTCCGCGGCGTCTGCGTCTTCCAGGCTGTTCTCCCCGCCGACACGCCGCCGAACAGACTGGACGATGCGGCCGAGGTCGAAGCCGCGGCCCCGCGCGATCTGGAAGTAGTGATCGCCGTCGCCCTTGACGAGCAGCTTCACCTTCTGTCCGGCGAGCACCTCTTCGGGCGCCTCGCCCGCGCGCGCGGGGTGGTCGAGCCGGGCGAATACGCGGCGGCCGTCGATGAGCAGCAATGCCACGTGCGCGGGAGTGGATCCGCGTCCGGTCACGTGGATGGTGGTGGCGGCCTCGACGGTGGCCTGGAGGCCGTCGAGGGCGGTGGTCTCTTCCCGCGGCGGCCGGCGCTGCCGCGACTCGAAGCGGTGTCGCGGCGGTGGGACGGCGTCGCGGCGGCGGCGGCTGTCGCTCGCCTCGAGTACGGTGACGTAGTTGTTGTTGCCCGGTCCCCCCACCGAGTTGGAGATGCCGATCCGCGCGTTCTGGACCTGGGCGCGCGCGTTGGGTGCGCGCTCCGTGATCTGGAGGTAGTTCTCGGCGATCTGGAACAAGCCCGTCCCTCCCACCGGGTGCCCGCGCGCCTTCAGCCCGCCGGAGAGGTTCACCGGGATCTGGCCGCGCGGTCCAGTGATGGGATTCTCGTAGGCGTTCACGGGTTCTCGGCGGAGATCGCCGACGAGCGCGTCGATGGCGTCTTCGGATGACACGATCCCCATGTCGACGAGCCCGATCGGCACCAGGCTGGTGAAGGCGTCGTGGACCTCGATCACCAGACCTCGGAGCGCTCGCGGGTCGGCGATGCCGGCGCGCCAGTAGGCGATGCGTGCCGCCCGGTGGGTCGCCTCCAGGCCTGTCAGCTTCTCGCGATCGAGGATCGACGAGGTCTCCGTGGCCGAGCCCAGGCCCGCGATGCGCACGGCCTGGGGGCGAGAGGTCAGGATCACCGCAGCAGCGCCGTCGCAGATGGGGGAGCAGTCCTTGCGCAGCAGCGGCGTCGCGACCGGCAGGTTCTTGCTGGTGTCGAAGTAGGCCTCGATCGGCTCGGGCTTGCCGTAGAACGCCGCCAGGGGATTGTCGCTGCCGAGGGAATGGGCGCGGTGCATCAGGCGGGCGAGCACCTGGCTGACGTCATCGCCCCGGACCTTGCGCTCGCGGAACCATGCCTGGGTGATCAGCGCGATCAGCGCGGGCATCGTGAAGCCGAAGCGCCGCTCCTCGGGGTCGACGGTCTTCGACATGATCGTGGTCGCGACCTCGGTGGTCACCATCTTCATGCGCTCGCCCGCCAGCACCAGCACCGTCTCGAACTCGCCGGACGCGATCTTGTAGTAGGCCTCGTGGAGCGCTGCCGCGCCGGTCGACGACGCGGTCTCGGTCCGCACGGCCGGGATCCCGGTCAGGCCCAGGCGATCCGCGATCTTCGCGGCGATGTTGGCGCGATTCTCGAACTCCTCGCTGTCCATGATGCCGACCTGCACGGCGTCGAAGGTCCGGACGGCGGAGTCCTCCAGCGCCTTGCGGTAGGCCTCGGCGAAGAGGTCGAAGACCGTGGAGAAGATGCGCCCGGTGAGATCGACCTTCGTGAGGCCCACGGCGGCGATGTAGACATTCTTGGCCATGAATCCCGAAGATAGCCTAGGCTCTGTCGGCCCCGGCCTCTGTAGCCGAAACGAAACGTGGAGCACCGGCCCATGAAACGGTTCCGACGCCTGTTGATCGCCGCGCTGATCGGTCTCGTGCTCTACTGGTGGTTCGTCCCGTCTGGCGGCCCGCAGGTACAGCCGGGAAGCATCCTGATGATGAACGTCGAGGGCCGATACGTCGAGGCCTCCGAGGCGCCGATCCTGGCGCGGATGCTCGGTGAGGGGCGGCGGCCGTTCGCGGGCCTCCTCTCGAACCTCCGCATGGCCGAGCGGGACGACCGCCTCGGGGCGGTCGTGCTGAGGATCCGAGACCTGGACATCGGCTGGGGCAAGGCGCAGGAGCTTCGGGAAGCCATCTCTGCGCTGGAAGCCGCCGGCCGCAAGACCGTCGCCTATCTCGAGCTCGCGGCGATCGGGGCGAATCTCGAATACTACGTTGCCGCCGCGGCGGACGAGGTCGTGCTATCACCGGCCGCGCGCGTCCCGGTCATCGGGCTCGCGGCGGAGTACCTGTTCCTCGGCGGCCTGTGGGAATCCATGGGCGTCGATCTCGAGGTGGAACGGATCGGACGCTACAAGACCTTCGCAGACACGTTCGCGCGGAGGTCCATGTCCGAGGCGCACCGCGAGATGGCCGAGTCACTGCTCGACTCGATCGATGCGCAGTTCGTGGGCGGGATCGCCGAGAGCCGCAACCTCAGCGAGGACTTCGTGCGGCGCGCGATCGAGATGGCTGCCATGACGCCCGACGAGATGCGGGCGCTGGGGTTGATCGACGGCACCCGCTTCGAGGACGAGATCGTCGCGGACCTGGGCGGCGGACCGGTGGTGAAGGGATCGGATTACGCCGCCATCGACCCGTCCAACGTCGGATTCGACCCGGTGGCGCGCTTCGCGCTCGTCTACGGCAGCGGCGCCGTCGTCACGGGCCGGGGCTCTTCCTCGCGTACGGGAGAGCCGGTGTTGGCGTCGGAAACCGTCAGCCAGGCGCTCACAGACGCGGCGGAAGATCCGGAAATCCGCGCCATCCTCTTCCGCATCGACAGCCCGGGTGGCTCTGCGCTCGCCTCGGACGTGGTCTGGCGCGCGACCCAGACGGCGCGGAAGAACGGCAAGCCGCTCATCGTGTCGTTCTCGGACGTCGCCGCCTCGGGAGGCTACTACGTGGCGACCGGCGCCGATGCCATCGTCGCGTCGGCGGGAACGATCACCGGTTCGATCGGCGTGGTGGTGCTGCGCCCGGTCATCGGTCGCCTGCTCGAGAAGTTCGACATCGGCTTCGAGTCCCTCACCCGCGGCGCCCATGCCGACCTCGCGCTCTCCACGGAGCCTCTCTCCGAGGGCAGCCGCGAGCGTCTGCGTCTGGAGGTGACGTCGATCTACGATCTCTTCGTCGAGCGCGTCGCGGCCGGGCGTAGTCTCGCCGCCGAGCGGGTGAACGAGATCGGCCGGGGCCGGGTGTGGACCGGCGCCCAGGCGCTCGAGGTCGGACTGGTCGACGAGCTGGGCGGTCTGCGGGCGGCGTCGCGGCGCGCCAAGGTCGCCGCCGGCATCGATCCGGACGCGGACGTCGCCCTCGTCCCCTACCCCCGTCCCCAGAACCTCGCGGAGCAGCTCAACTCCGCGCTGCACCGGGTGGCTGCCAGCGCGGCGCCGACGTTGCCGCTCCCCAGGCTCGTGCGCACGGCCGCCCAGTGGCTCACATTGGCGCCCATCGACGCGCCGGCGCTGCTGCCGCCCGTCGTTCTGGACATCCACTAGCCCACATGATCCACCGAGCCCTCCGCTGCGGACACGGACGACCCAACTCGGGGGTGGACCGAGGCGATCGCCCGAGAGAGAGATCGCATCGGGGATCCGGCGCGGGGTCGTGACCACGGTAGAAGCCGCAGACGGGGTGCAGCTCTACGCCGAGGCCCACGGCGGCGGTGTGCCGCTGATCTTCTCCTGTGCCCTCAACACCACGCACGAGAACTGGCGCCTCCAGATCTCCCCGCTCGTAGACGCCGGTATTCGCGTGATCCTGTGGGACTACCGCGGACACGGTCTGTCCGAATCACCGCCCGAGGCGAGCGCCTACTCGATCGACCACGTGGTCGACGATCTCGCCCGGGTACACGACTGGGCCGCGCAAGGGGAGCCCGCGGTGCTCGCCGGTCTCTCCTTTGGAGGCCTCGCGTCGCTGCACTTCGCGCTGCGTCACCCGGAGCGCGTGCGAGGCCTTGTGCTCGTCGACAGCGGACCCGGGTTCAAGAATCCGAAGGCCCAGGAGAACTGGGCCCGCGCGACCGAACGCACCGCGACGTTCATCGAGAGCCGGGGCATGGAGGCCTTCGTGCAGAAGGCCGTGGCCACCACGGTGGGCGGCAAGCCCGAGCTTCCCGAGGCCCGGGCCGCCGCCCGCGCGATCGCCGCCCAGAACCCGGCGGGCCTCGCCCATTTCGCCCGGCGGGTAGCCGGGAGGACGCCACCGGTGATCGACGAGCTGGTCTCCATCGATTGCCCGGCGCTGGTGGTCGTCGGCGAGAAGGACGAGCCCTACCTCCAGGCCGCCCTGGTGATGACGGCGAAGCTGCCCCGCGCCCACGCCTTTACCGTGCCCGGGGCCGGCCACATCGTGAACATCGAAGCCGCCGAGGTCTTCAACGCCGAGGTGATCCGCTTCCTGTCGCAGTTCTCGCCGGCGTAGGCGCCTCTCCGCGGCCCGGGTGGTCCCGCGGGGAAGACCGCAACTTTTCGGGAGCCCCGGGGTTGGATCCTCAGATGAAGGCGGACGTGGCCCGCGCCGACGAGGACGTGCGGCTGATGCTGGCGTTCCGGGACGGCGACGTCCTGGCGTTCGATGCCCTGTTCCAGCGCTGGTCCGCGCCGCTGCTGCGGTACCTGGAGCGGATGGTCCGCGACACGGGAACCGCTGAGGAGCTGGTCCAGGAGGTCTTCCTGCGTGTGCACCGTGCCCGCGACCGCTATGCGCCGGAGGCGCGCTTCTCGACCTGGCTGTACAAGATCGCGACCCGACTGGCGCTCAACGAGCTGCGCCGACCGCGCCGCCGCGCGCCCCACCGCAGCGCCGACGAAGCCTTGGCGCCGCCGCTTCCGGACACGAGCCCGGCGGTGGATGCCGTGGTCGACGCCCGCCGGCGGGGGGCGCGTGTCATGAAGGAACTCGCCATGCTTCCGGAGAGACAGCGCGCGGCCCTCTGGCTCACCGCTGTGGAGGGCCTGTCCTATGCCGAGGTGTCCGAGACGCTCGAGG
>JBHHVG010000102.1:0-8695 GCA_046754165.1 Myxococcota bacterium | reverse complement strand
ACCGGGATCGCCGGCCACGGGGAGATCGAGAAGCGGAGCTCCGGGTCCGTCCCGGTCGTGTTGCGGATCAGAGCGACGGCGGCGAAGGCGAAGGGGGTGTAGCTGAGCGCACGCATCCGCCAGCCGAGGCGCAGCCAGCTCGCGGAGAGCCAGGGCGCGGAGAGGGCGAGGCCGATGGCGGCGGCGGTCCCCAGGATCGCCGCCGAGCCGCGCCAGCCGAAGAACTTCCAGGCGAACGGCGCGGCCACTCCGTAGAAGACCAGAAGCGCGGTCGCGGCGACCGCCCCGACCGCGGCGGTGCGCGCCCAGGCGGACCGAAACAGCGCGAACACGCCCAGGGCGAGCGACGACGCGATCCCGGTGCAGACCGCGAACGCCCAGCGGGCGGATCCGAAGAGTGGGAACAGCGCCGGAACCTGCAGCAGGAATCCCGTCGGCTCGTACCAGCTCTGCGCGCCGCCCTCGGGAACCGGGCCGAGCCCGTGATGAAGGCCGGCGACGGTCGCGACGAGGACGGCCGCGAGCACCCAGCCGGTGACGGCGCGGACGGCGCGCGGTGCCGCGGCGGGCGGGTCGGTCACGAACCGCGCTCGCGCGCCCCCCCCGCACGGGTCTCGCGGCGGTCGTCGTCCGGCTTCAGCCGGAATTCGGCCTTGACTTCGACGGTGTGTCCGTTCAACAATCGTGAGAGCACGTCGGCGATGTCGATGTGCTCGAGCGACTTCGCAATCTCGCTGCCGATGCGATCGAGGAACTCGCGCCGCGTGCGCTCACTCTGTTCGACGGCGAAGTCGGCCCAGTCTTTCGGAAGCGTGTCGCCCAGCGCCTTGCGGATCGCCTCTTCTGTCAGGAAGAAGCCCGAAAGCCCCAGGGCCGCGATTCGCCGCATCAGCTCGGTCACGCTGTTGAGAGATCCCCCCGAATGATCCCCGTCTGTGTCGGCTGCGCGCTTTCGCGAGGCGGCGGTCGCTCTTTCCTTCCCTTCGTCACGAGCCACGATATAGAATCCTCAATTGATGCAGAGCACGCTGGTACGCGAAATCATGCGGGAAAAGATCGTCACCATCGGGGCGGGTGAGTCGCTGTCGACGGTCGAGGATATCATGCGTCTCGGCGGCGTGCGGCATCTTCCGGTCGTGCACGGCGGAAAGCTCGTCGGCGTCGTGTCCGAACGCGACGTCCTGCGTATCTCCCTCTCGAACATCAACGCCGGCGGCGGCGACGAGCGCCGCGCCTTCCTCCAGGCCGTGGAGATCGAGCGCGCCATGTCCTCTCCTCCGATCGTCGTCGAGCCCTTCGCGTCGGTCGAACAGGCCGCACGCCTGCTGGCGGAAAACAAGATCGGCTGCCTGCCGGTGGTAGACCGCGAAGAGCTCGTGGGGATGATCACGTCCACCGATGTGCTCTTCTACTTCGCCGGACAGCCGACCCCCGGCGGCTGAACGCTTCCCCCTCGATCGGAAGCCCATGTCCGGGCGTTCACGTCAGCCCCTCGGCCGCGGGTGGCAGCCCGGCATCGTGGAGACGGCGGAAGCGGGGCGGCACCACGACGTCGTCCAGGGGCACCGGTGCGCCGGCGTCGGTGTCGACGCCGCTCATGGTGTTCCAGAAGAGGAGCGGCGCCGAGGTGTCTGCGCGCCGCGCCCGGGAGAGCAGGGCGGCCAACGCCTTGCCGGTGTAGGTGCCGTCGAGCTGCAGGCCACAGGCCGCCGCCTCGGCCACCGCCTGCTGCGCCTCCCGCGTCGGTGCGCCGTAGCCCGGCCCGACGTGATCGAGCACGAGGTCGAAGTCCGCCGGGGAGAAACGCGTGATCGGCACGCCGGCATCGAAGCGGCGCAGCGCGCGCGCGGTCGCCGTGGCCGCGCGGGCGAGACGGGCGGGCGACGGGGCGAGGAGGTCGGTGACGAGCACGCCGACGACCCGCGACGCGAGGCCCGCGAGCCGCAGGCCGACGATCAGGCCCGCCAGGGTGCCGCCGCTGCCGACGGGCA
Source organism: Myxococcota bacterium (assembly GCA_046754165.1). Classification (GTDB taxonomy): domain Bacteria; phylum Myxococcota_A; class UBA9160; order UBA9160; family SMWR01; genus JAFDEI01. The sequence continues at coordinate 6,704 of JBHHVG010000102.1, read as the reverse complement.
GCCACACCTCTGCGGGCTCCGGCATCTCCCCGGAGCGGACCTGCTCCGCCAGCTCGAGGCCCGCCGACACGAAGCCGAGGTTGCCGGTCGCGGAAGAGCCGCCGGTCGCAACGAGAACCGGCCGCTCGCCGCGGAGCGCTGAGGCGCAGAGCGCCGCCGCGCCGGCCAGCACGGCGCGGCCGACTCCGCCGCCGTAGACGAGATCGGCGCCGTAGGCGACGAGCGACCGCAGCGTGTGTCGGACGTCCTCGCTGACTGGCTGCGGTACCAGCACGACGGTGGTCGCGAGGCCCGCCTCCCGGCCGAGGACGGTGGTCGCGAGACCGTGGTGGGTCCCGATGGCGCCGGAGGTCACCAGCCGCCGGGCGCCGCGCGCGAGCGCCGCGCCGATGATGAACTCGAGCTTGCGGGGCTTGTTGCCGCCGTAGAGGGGGCACGAGCGGTCGTCCCGCTTCACGAACAGCCGTCCGTCGGGAACGCCCTCCAACGCCAGGGGTTCCACCGGGGTCGGCAGCTCGGTGAAGGCCCGGTGCGGACAGCACCGCCGCAGGGAAGGGTAGGCGCGCAGCAGCGCGGGCTCGCTCGTGGCCACGGGCTGTTGATCGCACAATCCCGGATTGATTGACAATTCCCGCGGGGATCCCGTACTCTGCACCGCGGCAACCCGTGTTGTCGGAGCCCGCGGAGCCGGCGCCCCCGTGCTGGTGGTCGGACGGCGGGTGTCACGCGCGGTGCGAATCCATTCCGGTCGGTTCTCCCCGAGGGCATCGGGATTCGATCGGCTGCGATGGCGGAGAACCCGATGATTTCGACGATCCTGATTGGAACGGACGGGTCCGATGCGGCGTCGGCGGCCGAGAGCTACGCCGTCGGGCTGGCCGCGAAACTCAACGCGCGGGTGCTCGGTCTGTCCGTGGTCGAAGATCGCTTCACGCGCGGGCTCCGCGCGGACGGCCTCGGCGTGGAGCCTCCGCCCACGGAAGCGTTGGTCGCGTACTACAAGAGCTGCGCCGAGGCGGCGTGTCGTCGTCTCGGCGAGAGCGCCGGCGCCGCCGGCGTCGAGCACACCTGCGAGACGACGCAGGGCATCGCCGACGACCGCGTCGTCGAACACGGGCAGCAGGTCGACCTCGTCGTCGTCGGCCGCGACGGTCGCGACGCGGACTTCCACTCGGGCCTGATCGGGGGCACGGCCAACGGCGTGATTCGCAAGACCGGCAAGCCCGCCCTCGTGGTTCCCAAGGGCGCGCCGCCCCGCGGTCCGATCCTGCTGGCCTTCGACGGCTCGCCCGGTTCGCGCCTCGGCGCCAGCCTCGCCGTGCAGCTCGCGACTCGGATCGAGGAGCCGATCCATGTCTTCGTCGACAGCAAGGACAAGGGGCGGGCCGTCGCGCGCTTCGACGAGGTGCGCGGCCTGGTCGGTTCGCTGCCGGTTCCGGTGCGCGAGATCTCGTCGACCCTCGGGCGCCCCGACGTGAAGATCGTCGACTCGGCTCGCGAGGTGCGTGCCGGTCTGATCGTGATGGGCGCCTTCGGGCGCAACCGTATCACCGAGTACTTCCTGGGGAGCAACTCCGCGGCGGTGGTCCGTACTGCGCCCATCGCCGTCCTGCTCGCCCGCTGATCCGTGCCGCGCGTGCCGTTGCGTCTCGACGAGCTCGCCGGTCGCCTCGGTCGCAAGGTCGAGGGAGGCGGGTTCCTGGTCCGCGGCGTCGCGGGTCTCGATCAGGCCGGCCCGGGCGATCTCTCCTTCGTGCGATCCCCGCAGTACGATCGGCGGCTCGCGTCGTCCCGCGCCGGTGCCGTGATCGCACCGGCCGGCGTGCGGGTCGGCGCCCGCGCGGTCATCCGCTCCGACGACCCGGGTCTCGATTTCAGCCGCGCGGTGCGCTGGATCGTTCCCGAGGCGCGGCCCGAAGCGGTCGTGCATCCCACCGCCGTGATCGCGGCGGACGCGTCGGTGGACGCGCTCGCGTCGGTGGGCCCGCACTGCAGCGTGGGCGCCGGCGCGCGCGTCGGGCCGCGCAGCGTGCTGCACGCGGGCGTGTGTGTCTACCCGGGTGCGGTGATCGGAGCGGATTGCCGGCTCCACGCCAGGGTCGTGGTCGGCGAATGCGCGGTGATCGGCGACCGGGTCGTCCTGTACCCGGGTGTGGTGCTGGGCGCCGTCGCCGTCGCCGATGTGGCCGAAGCCGTCGGGCTCGCGAAGGTGCCCCAGGTCGGACGCGTGGTGCTGGAGGACGACGTGGAGATCGGCGCCGGAACCACCGTCGACCGCGGCACGCTCGGCGACACGCGCATCGGACGCGGCAGCGTGATCGACAACCTCGTCCAGATCGGACACAACTGCCGCATCGGGGAGCGGGTGATCATCGTCGCCCAGGTGGGGCTGGGTGGCAGCACGATCGTCGAGGACGGCGCGGTCCTGCTGGGTCAGACCGGCGTGACCGGGCATCTCTCGATCGGCGCCGGCGCCGTGGTGGGTCCCCAGGCCGGCGTCCACCGGAATGTTCCCGCCGGCGCCCGCGTGCTCGGGAGCCCCCAGCGCGAGGAGCGGAGCTTCCGGCGCGCGATGGCGGCGCTGGGCCGCCTGCCCGGATTGTTCGGACGGGTCCGGGCGCTCGAGCGGCGCCTGGCGGCGGGCTCGCGGTCCGAGGAGGAGCCCCCCGCGTGATCGACGTGTCGCGAGCGTCTCTCGCGGCCCTGCGCACCCGGGCGCACGCGGAGCTGGCGCCGCCGGAGCGCGACGCCTTCATCGAGGCGCTGCGCGCCGACGCGCGCCGCGGCGCGCGCGAGCTCGCCGGCCGCATGCAGCGACGGGTGCTCGCGGAGCACGCCGAGCGCGAGAGGCTCGCGCGGCTCTTCGCGCGCCGGCAGGTGCTGCTCGCCGCCGGCGTACAGCTCGTGGCCGGCGTCGATGAGGTCGGCATGGGACCGCTGGCCGGTCCGGTGGTGGCGGTCGCGGTCGTTCTCCCAGAGCGCGTCGACCTGCCCGGGCTGCGCGACTCCAAGCGCCTGGGCCGTGTGGCGCGCGAGCGGCTCGCCGCGCGCATCCGCGAGCAGGCCATCGCCTGCGCCGCCGGCAAGGTGCAGCCCGATGAGATCGACCGCCTCAACATCTACCGGGCCGGCCTCGAGGCCATGCGGCGCGCGGTCTCGAGGCTGTCCGTGGCGCCGGGTCACGTGCTGGTGGATGCGCGCACGATTCCCGACATCGCTGTGCCCCAAACCGCCATCATCGGGGGCGATGACAGCGACGGCAGCATCGCGGCCGCCTCCATCGTGGCCAAGGTCCACCGCGACGCCATCATGCGGCATCTCGACGGCCGCTATCCCGGTTACGGCTTCGGTCGGCACATGGGATACGGGACCGAGCAGCACCTCGCGGCGCTGCAACGACTCGGCCCGTCGCCGGTCCACCGCCGTTCGTTCGCGCCGGTCGCCCGGGCCGCGGGGCGCTGACGCGGCGTGTTTCGCCTGCGCGCGCAGCCCGAGGACTTCCGCGTGGACGAGGTGCCGCTGTATCCGCCGAGCGGCGCCGGAGAACACACCTTCGTTCAGGTCCGGAAACGCCTGCGGACCACGGAGGAGGTCGCCCGCGATCTGGCCCGCGCGGCGGGGGGGCGCGCGCGCGACGTGGGGTACGCGGGCCGCAAAGACCGGGTCGCCGTCGCCACGCAGTGGTTCTCGGTACCGGGGCTCGACCCGGAGCGCGCCCTCTCCTTGACACTGCCGTGCGCGGAGGTCCTCGAAGCGGTGCGCCATCCCCACAAGCTGCGCACCGGGCAGCTGCGCGGGAACCGCTTCCGGGTCGTCGCGCGCGACGTCGACGCCGCCCACCTGGTGGATCTCGACGCTCGGCTCGCCGCGCTGGTCCGCGTCGGCATGCCGAACCGCTTCGGCCCGCAGCGCTTCGGACGCACCGGGGAGAACGTCGAGAAGGCCAGCCGCCTGCTGCGCGGAGAGCCAACGGGGCGGGACCGCCGCGCCGCGCGCTTCCTGCTCTCGGCGCTCCAGGCCGCCGTCTTCAACCGCGTCCTGGCGACGCGCCCGCTCCCCCTCGACGGCCTCGAGCGCGGGGAAGTCGCGACGCTGCACGCCTCCGGCGGCTGCTTCGTCGTCGAGGACGTCGCGGCGGAGGCGCCGCGCGCCGCGTCCTTCGAGATCAGCGCGACGGGGCCGATCTTCGGCAGCCGGTCCCTCGCTCCGCGCTTCGCGGCGGCCGAGCGCGAACGCCGCGCGCTGGAGGAGTTCGGCGTCGACCCCGACGACCTCCGGCCGCCGCGCGGCATCCGAATGCGGGGTGCGCGACGACCCGTTCGCGTCCGCCCCGGGGATGCTGCCGTCGAAGAGATCGACGGTGCGGTGGTGCTGCGTTTCTCCCTCCCGCCCGGGAGCTACGCCACCGTCCTCGTCGAGGAGCTTCTCGGCGGCGAGGAGCGCACGCCGACGGACGGATGACACGGACTGGCCCCAAGGGGTATCCTGGTCCGCCCAAGCAGGAGGAGTTTCATGAACATCGCCTCAGACGTGACCGAGCTGATCGGCAGGACCCCGCTCGTTCGCCTCAACCGCGTGGCGTCCGGTGTGAAGCCCCAGATCGTCGTCAAGCTCGAGAGCCACAACCCGGGCAACAGTGTCAAGGATCGCATCGGCCTGGCCATGATCGAGGCCGCCGAACGCGCTGGACAGCTCAAGCCCGGTGAGTCCGTGATCGTCGAACCGACCAGCGGCAACACGGGGATCGCCCTCGCGATGGTCGCCGCCGTCAAGGGCTACCAGTGCGTTCTCACCATGCCCGAGTCGATGAGCCCGGAGCGCCGCGCGGTGTTGCGCGGCTTCGGCGCGAAGCTGGTGCTGACCGATCCGTCGAAGGGCATGCCGGGGGCCATCGACAAGGCCAACGAGATCCGCGAGAGCATGCCCAACTCGTTCATGCCCCAGCAGTTCGAGAACCCGGCCAACCCCGAGATCCACGCCGAGACCACCGCCCAGGAGATCTGGGAGGACACGGACGGCCAGGTGGACGCCCTGATCGCGGGCGTCGGCACCGGCGGAACGATCACCGGCGTGAAGCGCGCGCTGTCGGGCAAGAAGCCCTCCTTCAAGGTGATTGCCGTCGAACCGGCGGCGAGCCCGGTGCTGTCCGGCGGCAAGCCTTCGCCCCACGTCATTCAGGGGATCGGGGCGGGCTTCGTGCCCGACGTCCTCGAGCAGGACGCGCTCGACGGGATCATCACGGTCAGCAACGACGAGGCACTCGAGATGGCGCGCCGGCTCGCGTCCGAGGAGGGCATCCTGTGCGGCATTTCCTCGGGTGCGGCGGTTTCTGCGGCGCTCAAGTACGCCGGCAGCAACGGGGCGGACGACAACCTGATCGTCGCGATCATCCCGAGCTACGGTGAGCGCTACATCCAGACGAAGCTGTTCGAACCGTTCCGATACGACGGGAGTGACGATCTCGGCACCTGATCGCTCGGATTCGGCCGCCGCGGGCCCCTGGGCCGTCGCGGGGGTGCACGCTGCGGAGGATGGGCCCTGATGACGACCACCCGGAGCGGGCAGACGCGCGACGCGCCGGGCGACGCGGGCGCGTTGCGGCGCGAGGAGAAGAAGCAGGTCTCGCGCCAGAAGATCCTCGTCTCCGCCCGGGAGGTCTTCTTCCGCGACGGCTTCATGGCGGCGAATCTCGACGAGGTGGCGCAGCGCGCGGGTGTCGCGAAGGGCACCCTCTACCGCTACTTCGACAGCAAAGCCGAGCTCTACGTCGCGGTGCTCGCCGACAACGGCGAGATCTTCAAGCAGCGCATGCGCGAGACGGTCGACGGCGGAGCGAACGCCGCCGAGCGCATCCAGAACCTGGCGACGTTCTACTACGACCACTGGATCCGGAACCACGACTACTTCCAGATCTTCTGGGCCATCGAGAACCAGGCGGTCATCGGGGAGCTGCCCCCGGGTGTGCTCGACGAGGTCACCAAGCTCTGGGAGGAGTGCATCGAGATCGTGGCCGGCATCGTGGCCGAGGGGGTCGAGCGTGGAGAGTTCGCTGCGTGTGACCCCTGGGAGATGGCCAACATCCTGTGGACCGTCGCCAACGGCCTGATCCAGGCCGACATGAGCCCCACCCGGCGCAGCCTGCGCCGGGCGCGGCTCGAGACCGTGTTCTCGGACGCCATCGCGCTCTTCCTGCGCGGTCTCGCTGCTTGACAGACCCCGGTGCCTGGGAGATCGTTGGGATCGCGGCAAGCTGACCGGCGGTCATCTTGTCTCGCAAGCTCGTGCCGCAGAGGGGAGGTCCACCGGAGATGGGGAACGAACTGGCGGGGCGGATCCGCTCGCTCGTCGCCGAGCAACTGGGCATCGACCTGGCGGAGATCACGCCGGAAGCGAGCATCCTCGACGATCTGGGCGCCGATTCGCTCGACGTGGTGGAGCTCGTGATGTCTCTCGAGGACACCTTCGACATCGAAGTCCCGGACGAAGAAGTCGAAGGCATGCGCACCATCGGCGACATCCAGCAGTACGTCATCGCCCACGTCGCCTGACGGCAGGGCCGGCCAGAAAACCGGCCGCGCCTAGCCGTCGTAGCGCAATCCCGGCAGCACGCGGTAGTGCGCTCCGAGGATGGTCGTCACGCCGGAGAGCCCCATCGCCAGCCACAGCCGCGTCGAGCCGACGCCTCGCGCCGCGGCTTCGGCGGC
>JBHHVG010000101.1:0-8695 GCA_046754165.1 Myxococcota bacterium | reverse complement strand
CCTCGTCCCAGGAGATGCGCTCGAAGCTGCCGTCCTCGAGGCGGCGCAGCGGGTGCGTGAGGCGCTCGCCGTGGTGGGCGTAGTGCGCGATCCGGAAGCCCTTGTTGCAGACGTAGCCGTGGGTGATGGGGTTCGTCTCGTCGGCGCGGGCGGCGGTGATGCGGCCCCCGTCCACATCCACACGCAGGCCGCAGTTGTGACTGCACAGGACGCACACCGTGGGGAGATCCTTCGCCTCGAGTGGAAGCGGGACGGCGGAAACGGACGGCGGCACGGGCTGGGTGGCGGTCATGGGGTGCTCCTGCTGGGCGCGCGGGTGGACGGAGAATCGGGCTGCGGGTTCAGCACTGGCCGAACCCGCCTGGGATCGAGATCCTCACCACAGGCGGAGCAGGCGAGGGTGGGCGTGACGGTGTGGCCGCAGTCCTCGTGGACCAGGGTCAGCGGCGGCGCCGCATCTTCCAGCATCCAGCGATCGCCCCAGCGCAGCAGCCCGACGATGACGGGGTAGAGATCGATGCCCTTGTCGGTGAGCCGGTACTCGCAACGGACCGGGCGCTCTCGGTAGGGCCGGCGCTCGAGGATGCCGTGCTCCACCAGCTTGGACAGGCGGGTGGAAAGAAGATGGGGCGAGACCTCCAGGGACGCGAGCAGATGGTCGAAGCGCCGGCGGCCGAGGAAGCAGTCGCGCAGGATGAGCAGCGTCCAGCGGTCTCCCACCACCGAGAGGCTCCGCGCCACCGAGCAATGGACCTCGCCGATGTCCTTCCAGCGCACCGGCCCAGTTAACTTCAAAATTTGAAGTTAGTCAAGCTCCGCGCGGTGTCGCCGTGTCGTGCTGCGATCCCTCTCTTCTACCATCGCTCGTCATCGTCCATCGCCCCGCGGTGACCGCAAAGGGTGTCCGTGTCTCACTCACGTCAGCAGCAGGGAAAGGGCCAGGCGGAGGCCCACTTGGGCGACGCGGGAGCAGGCGCGGAGGCTGCGGAAGGAGGCCCGGGCGATCCCGGCGGCGGTTCGTCGATCCCCGCGCTGTCCGGAGGCGGATCCCGGCGGAGCGGCCCACCCGGCAGATGGGTCGCCATCGCCCTCGTGATCTTCTCGCTCATCACCGCCTTCCTCTTTCGGGAGGTGCTGCGCGCGGGCCCGGCCTCGTTCTTGCCCGTGTCGTCTTCCGACCGCCTGCTCAGCATCTCGAAGAGCGACGTGACGTTCGAAGCCTGGCTGGTGGCCCGCAACGCCTACACGCTCTCGCGGCATCCCCATCGTCTGTTCGACACCGAGCACTGCGCCCCGGCGAAGAAGACCCTGACGCTCGGTATCCCGATGATCACGATGGGATTGTTCGCGATTCCGGTGAGCCTCGTGACTCCGAACCCCGCGATCGCCTACAACGCGGCCACGGCCACGGTTCTGCTCCTGTCCGCCGTGGCGATGTTCCTGCTCGTCCGCGAGTGGACCGGCTCTCCCGCAGCCGGAGTCGCGGCGGGGATCCTGTACGCGTTCAACCCGGTGCGGACGGGAATCTTCATCACACATCCGTCGGTCTGGGACAGCTCCGGACTCGTGCTCGCCCTGTTCTTCGCGCAGAGATGGTTCACCCGCGGCCGCTGGCGCGACGCGGTCGGGCTCACGATCGCGTGCTCACTCCAGATGGGAGCCAGCTTCTATCCGTTCCTGGCGGCGGTGTTCCTGGCCCCGGCCTTCGTGCTGTGGCTCGTCGGGCGCCACGGTTTTCGACACGTGCGTCCTCGGCAGGTCGCGTTCGTCGCCGCCGGCGTCCTCCTCACCGGCGCACTGGTGTTCGGCCCCTATCTCGAGGCCCACGCCGCGGCTCCCTCGCTGCACCGAACGACCTTCTACTTCTCTCACTGGTCGAGCTTCCTCCCGGGGGGCGATCTCTTCCTCGGCTGGGGGGTGCTGATCCTGGCCACCATCGGGCTGCTCGCCCCCCGCAAGGCGACGGTGCGTGGGATCGAAGGCGACCCGCGCTGGGCCCTGCTGGTCGGGGCGTTCCTCGTGACGGTGATCGCCTGCGGACCGTTCAACAACGCGCTGCTCTACCGGATCTGGGATGAGCCGCCCTTTCTCTTTCCGAACTTCTACACCCTGCTCGCCTCGGTCCTGCCGGGCCTGGATTCGATCCGGATCGTCTCGAGGCTCAGCACCGCGGCGCAGGTCGTCCTCTGCATCCTGGCCGGCATGGGGACGGCTTCGGTTCTCGGGATGGCGCGCCGCTCCGAGCCCGTCGCAGCCGCCGCGCTGATCGGGCTGGCGGCGTTCTCGGTGCTGCCCGAGCCCCATCCCTGGAGCCTGACCGACGCCCGGGTCCGCCCGGAAACGCTCGAGTTCTTCGAATCCCTGCAAGAGCTCGGCAACGCGGGCCCCATCCTCGAGCTGCCGCCCACCACCGGGGTCGGTCGAGTCCTCCAGGCGCCGCAGCGGATCCTGGTCTCCGCCTATCACCGCCGCAGGACGTCGTCCTGCCGGGGATCATACCCGGCCCCGGGCCGCGCCGAATTCATGGAGATCGTCGGCCGGCTGCCCAGCTCCGCCGCCGTTCGCGAACTGAAACGCCTCGGCTTCACCACGGTGGTTCTGCACCATCCGAACGCGGACCTGGCTCGGATACGGGCGCTCCGCTTCAAGCGGAGCGTGCAGCGCCAGAGCGTCGAGAGCCTGCGACTGCTGCTCGAGACCGAGGGCCTGTCGGCCTACGAGATCGGCCCGCCGTTCCGCTCCGGCGCAGCGCCCCGGAGGCGCCCGGAATGACGCGGATTCCTGCTGCGGCGAGGGCGCGCGCCGGGGCGGGCCAGCCCCGCGAGCAGGAGCACACCCGCCCCGATCATCTCGAGCTGGCCGGGCTCCGGGAGAAAGATCATCTGCGAGGTGTCGATGTGCTTGTCGAGGATCGTGGCGCTGTCGTAGTAGGCTCCCGTGAAGTCGGCCTTGCGGGCGTCCTTGAGCTTCGAGAAGTCGGCTCCGAGCAGGCTCGCTCCCCGAAAGTCCGCTTCCTTCACCTCGCTGCCTCTGAAGTGGGAGGCGTCCAGGTTGGCGCCGGCGAAGATCGCCTTCTTGAGCTTCGCGTCCGTGACGGTGGCGCCGGTGAGGTTCGCGCCCGTGAAGTCCGCCTCCTCGAGATCGGCGTCCATGAGGGTCGTCCAGACCATGCTGGCACCGGTGAAGTCGGCTTGCTCCGCGTCGCAGTCGCTGAGATTGGCGGCGTCCAGGGTGGCGCCTCGGAACGTCGCGTCCTTGGCGTCGACACCCGTCAGCGTGGCGCCGGTCAGGTTCGCACGGGTGAAGTTCGTCATCTCGAGCTTGGCCTTGCGCACCATCGCCCAATCCAGGCTCGCGTCCGTCAAGTCCGTCTGCTTGAGATCGCACGACGTGAGGTCCGCGTTCGACAGCACGATGGCGGCGAGCATCTGCTTGCTGTGCTTGTCGCGGGAGTGGTCCTCGAAGGCGTGGTCGCCGCCGGCGTAGAGCGGCGCGGCCCAGGAGACCTCCAGGGGGCAGAGCACGAGCAGCAGTGCGGAGGCGATCGTGAGCCCCCGGGGGCGGGCCAGGAGGCGGATGCGGGGACGCGTCCGTGAACGCAGGTGCTTCATGTCGATGGGCCTTTCCGGTCCGCAATGCGGACTGGAAAGGCACTTGCACACCCAGCCCGGGCGGTCACTCGATAGGCGTTTCATGGCCCTATCGACGAGACGGAGTGGGGGCTTTAACCCACGTCGTGTTCCGCGCCGCGCCGGCCGGCAGCGCAGACGCAGCTGCGGCGTCCAACCACGGGCGGGACGACCGGATCGCCGCGGCAGGCGCTAGGTAGGCCTGAGGGGCTCGACGCCGGGAACCCGGCGATGCCGGTGCAAGGATGAGGAGGCGCTTCGGGAGACCACCTCGGCCATCAGCGCCCCCAGCGCCACGCTCGGCTGGCGGAGCTGTGCGACGATCGATCTGGCCCGTGCCGACAGGCGTTCGTGGCCCCACAGACAGCGCCGCAGCGTCTCTTCCCGGCCGTGGCGGGCGTGATAGAGGGGCAGATTCACGTCGAAGTAGGAAATGCTGTCGGCGTCAGCCAGCAGATCGGCGCGCGGGTCCCCCCCCACCTCGTGCCGGCAGACCAGGCGGTGGACCTCCCGCGTGAGCGACTCCTCTCGAACGCCACATTCCCTCAAGATCTCCACCAGGATCTCCGCGCCGTTGCGGGCGTGGGCGGCCTTGAAGGCGTCGTATTCGTCGAAGTCGGCCCGCCGGATCTTCCGTTCCGACACGGCGCGGTCGATGTCGTGGCCCAGGGCCGCGAGCTGCTGCGCCGCATCGGCGCCGGGATCGAGCCGCAGCAGCCACTCGAGGGTATTGCTCGAGTGGCGCGGATCCTCGGGGACCGATGAGCCGGCGATCACCTCGGAGATTCGCAGTCGCGCCCTCTCGATGGGATCCGCCTTGGCCGTCAAGCCGGGGCCCGGAAGGTGCGGGCGGAGACGACACGGCGGACGGTTTCAGCGTTCATGATCCCGGCGATCAGCGAGAGAGCGACGAAGGGCAGGTTGGCCACCGCCCCCAGTGCGATGACGAGCACCCGCAGATCGCGCCCGATGCGGAATCCCGCGACCTCGCCTCGCTCGAAGCGGGCCTTCATGAGGCCGTCGTGCTTGTCCGCGGTGTAGCTGACCATGAAAGAGCCCGTGATCGCCAGAAACCCCACGCCGAGGACGAGGGCGCCCCCCTGTTCGGCGAACACGTGCCAGGTGAGGCCGAAGAGCAGGAAGGCGTCGGAGTAGCGGTCGAGGACCGCGTCGAACCAGCCACCGAAGACGCTCTCCCGGAACTGGAGACGTGCGACCTCGCCGTCGCAGCCATCCACCACGGAGGCGAGCTGGGCCAGCAACCCTCCGAGTGCCAGGACCAGGGTTCCTCCGGCGGCGAAGAGAGCGGCGGCCAGGAGCGAGAGCCCGAAGCAGAAGACGGAGATCTGATTGGGAGTCACCGAGCGGACGACGAGCCTGCGGGTGATACGCGTCGAGAGGGGTCGATTGAGGTAGCGAGAGACGGGCCCATCGCCGAGCTTCGGCAGTCGCGCGATCAGCGCCCGCTCCGCGCGTCGCACCGCCCCCCGATCGTCCACATCGATCCAGAATGCATCGCCGATGTCGTGCGCCTCGACCTTTCCCGATGCGGCCAGCGCTCGGATGCCCCCCGAAAGCGTCTCGTCGCCGTCGCGTTCCCGAGCCCGCTCGAGGTTCTCGAAGAGGACGGGCGAGCAGACGAAGCAGCCCGTGTCGAAGGCGTCGTAGTCCTCGAGCTGCTTGCCAATGGCCTCGAGCCGTCGGCCTGCGGCCCGCACGCGCGTCACGTCGGCGACATCCACCAGGGGATTGCGCAGGTTGCGGTCGATGCCGAGGCGCACGTACCCCTCCTCGAGTGGCTCGGCCAGGAGCTCGCGCAGCAGCCGAGGGCTCACGAGGTGATCGGCCATGAGCAGTGCGAAGGGCTCTTCGCCAACGGCCGCCCGCGCCTTCAGGACGGAGACACCATTGCCCGCCTGCCAGTCCTCGTTGACCACATGGGTGAGGGTGACCTCTCTGCGAATTGCCAGGCGATCGAGAAACCTGCGAATACGCGTCCCGTCGTAGCCGGTGACCACGGTGAAGTCCTCGAGCCCGGCCCGTTTCGCCGTGACGATGGCGCGCTCGATGAGCGGGAGACCCAGGAGACGGAAGAGGGGCTTGGGAAGGCCATCGCTCGCCAGGCGGCTGCCTCTCCCGGCGGCGATCACCAGGCACTTGCGCGCCCGATCAGACATCCCGGCGCCCGGCGATGAACTCCTCCGTCCGGGTGTAGGCCTCGTCATCGGTGAATTGCTCGGGCGGATGCTTCATGAAGTAGGCGGAGGGCGAGATGACGGGGCCGCCCACGCCCCGGTCCAGGGCGAGCTTTGCGCAGCGGATGGCGTCGATCGAGACCCCCGCCGAGTTGGGCGAGTCTTCCACGGATAGCCGCAGCTCGAGATTCATGGGGACGTCACCGAAGAGCTTCCCTTCCATGCGCAGGAAGCAGACCTTGTTGTCGTTCTGCCACGCCACGTAGTCACTGGGGCCCACGTGGATGTTCTCGTCGGCGATGCGATCGCCCGCCACCGACTGTACGGCCTCGGTCTTCGATTCCTTCTTGGAATCCAGGCGGTTGCGGTTCAGCATGTTGAGGAAGTCGGTGTTGCCGCCGGTGTTGAGCTGGTAGGTGCGCTCGAGCTTGACGCCGCGCTTGCGAAAGAGGTCGGTGAGAACGCGGTGGGTGATGGTGGCGCCGAGCTGCGCCTTGATGTCGTCGCCGACGATGGGCAGGCCCTGCTCTCTGAAGCGCCCGGCGAAGTCGGGGTCACTGGCGATGAAGACGGGGATGCAGTTGACGAGAGCCACGCCGGCCTCCAGCGCGCACTCGGCGTAGAAGCGGGCGCCCCGCTCCGAGCCGACCGGGAGATAGTTGACGAGCACCTCGGCCCGCGACTGCTGGAGCGCGAGAACGATCTCCTCGCGAGTGGCATCCGGCGCATCCGAGGGCAGGAAGCTGCGGCGATCGGGGTGCTGCTCCATGTGCTCTGCGATGCCGTCCAGGATCCGCCCCATCTGAACCGGTACCTGCGCCTTGGGGAGCTTCTCGCAGAACACCGCCGTGCAGTTGGGCAGCTCGAAGATGGCTTCGTTTACATCCTTGCCCACCTTGCGCACGTCGATGTCGAACGCGGCCACCACTTCGATGTCGAAAGGGCGATAGCCGCCGATCTCCCAGTGCATGATTCCGATGGCGTCCTCGGCGCTCTTGTCCCGGTAGTACTCGAGTCCCTGAACGAGGGAACTGGCGCAATTTCCCACTCCGGCGATCGCGATTCGGATCTTTTCCACTGGTTTCTCCTCTCTCTGAAAGCGTCGGGCATCTCACGTCCGCGATGCGGGCGAGGGGATTCCGCCACGGACATCGCCTGGCATCGAGATTCGTTCATGTTGACGGCTTGCCGGCTCGCAGGGCGCGGCGCGGCGTGGCGTGGCTCTCTGCATAGCGGATTGCGCATCGGGCGTCGAACAAGGCGCACCGGGAGCCCCAATGTAGCGAATCGAAAAGGGGCCGTTACTCGCTTTCCGGAGCGGGGAGGGACGCCGTGTCGCTGAGAGGGTCTGCGCGCGGGCTGCGCAGTCGCTCGTAGTCGCGGTAGAAGCGCACGAAGTCGTCGGGCTCACGGGCCCCCGAGAACAGGAATCCCTGGATCTCGTCGCAGCCCTCTTCGCGCAGGAAGCGGGCCTGCTCCAGCTGATCGACGCCCTCGGCGACCACCCGCAGGCCGAGGATGTGCGCCATCTGGATGACGGCCGTGGCGATGCCGCGGGCGCTGGCGTTCATGGTGACGTCCCGCAGGAAGGAGCGATCGAGCTTCAGGATGTCGAGGGGAAAGCGCGCCAGGTAGCTGAGGGAGGAGTAGCCGGTCCCGAAGTCGTCGAGGGCGATCTGGATTCCCATGGCCCGGAGCTCGCTCAGAATCGTGGCTGTCGCCTCGTCGTCCTGGAGCACCAGGCTCTCGGTGATCTCGATCTCGAGGTGACGGGGATCGACACCAGCGTCAGACAGGGCGCCCGCCACCACGCTGATCAGGTTCGGGTCGCGAAACTGCACCGTGGAGACGTTCACGGAGATCCGGAAATCGAAGCCGGCGTCGAGCCAGCGGCGCAGCTGGACGCAGCTCGTCCGCAGGATCCACTCGCCGATGGGCACGATCAGGCCGGTCTCCTCGGCCCGCGGGATGAAGTCCCTGGGCGGAACGGATCCGAGCTCCGGATGGATCCACCGCGCCAGGGCCTCGGCACCGGAGATTCGCCCCGTGGCGGTTTCCAACCGGGGTTGGAACTCGACCTGGATCTCGTCGTTCGAGACTGCGCTGCGGAGGTTCGACTCGATGGTGAGCCGCTTGAGCGCTCCCTCGTTCAGCTCGTCGGTGAAGAACTGAAAGTTGTTCCGGCCACGCTCCTTGGCGTGGTACATCGCGCGGTCGGCGTGCTTGACGAGGGTCTCGACGTCGTCGCCGTCGTCGGGGAAGACAGCGATACCGATGCTCGCGGTGGTGATGATCTCGTGGCCCTCCACCGGGATGGCGTTGGAAAGCGCGTGGAGGATCCGCTGGGCGACGAGGCCCGCCTCCTCCTTGCCGCGGATCTTCGTCAGCAAGACCGCAAACTCGTCGCCGCCCAGACGCGAGATCTCCGTGGCGTCGTCGTATCGGCCGACAGCGACGACGTCGGTCGGTCGCACGTTGTCGGTGAGGATGTCGCCCACCGCCGGGAGCAGACCGTCTCCGGCCGTGTGGCCGAGGGTGTCGTTGATCCGCTTGAACTGGTCGAGGTCCATGTACAGCAGCGCCATCGCGAACATTCCGTCGCGGGCGTTGACTCGGGCGCGCTCGAGCTTCTCCATGAAGCGGTGACGGTTCGCGAGGCCCGTGAGGCTGTCGTAGTCGGCAAGATTGCGAATCCGCTGCTGCGCCCGTCGCTGTTCGGTGATGTCCTGCATCGTCCCGCGAACCCGGAAGACATCGTCCTCCAGAACCTCACCGCGGATCTGCACGTGACGCACCGAGCCGGTGTTGAGAACCACACGCAACGGCACAGCAAACGGGCGAGACTCGATGACGGCCTCCGTGAACAGGTTC
>JBHHVG010000100.1:0-8707 GCA_046754165.1 Myxococcota bacterium | reverse complement strand
GAAAGCGAAGCTCGCCCGCGCGCAGGGGCGAAACAGCGATGCCGCGACTCTGCTCGAGACGGTCGTGTCGAAGGATGGGACCCGGGGCACGGCTCTTCTCGAACTCGCGAAATACCATTTCGATCGGTCCAATGATGCGAAGGCGCTCCTGCTCCTCGAGCGGGCGCAGAACCTCGAGGCCTTCGAGCGTCAGGCGCTGATCGAAGAAGCCCAGTTCCGAGTCCGTTCGAGGGAATACGACCAGGCCTCCGCCCTCCTTCGGAAAGCACAGCGGATCAAGCAAGAACCTCGAGTCGAGAGATTCCTCGCCCGGGTCGAGGATGCTGCTCGGCGCCAATAAAGGCGATCTGGCGCTCTGATCCTGACTCCGAAGAGTCGGGCCAGCCGCCGAGATCGAGATTGAACTGAAAGACCCATGTCCCCCCGACCCTGCCGATCCAAGGCCTCTTCGCCCGCCCGCTCGCATGTCCGTGTCGCGGATTGGCGCTCGGGAGTCGCGTGTGTCGCTCGATTCGTGATTGTCCTCGTCCTCGCGATCTTGCCGGGCATGGTCGAGGCGCAGGGTCTCGAGACGGGAACGATCTCAGGCCGCGTTTTCGACGGGGACTCCGGGCAGGCAATCGAGAACGCGACGGTCATCCTGATTCATCCCGATGCAGGAGACGGCACCGCTCCGCGTCAGGAGGTGACGACGAGTGGACCCGCTGGAGACTATGAGTTCGGTGAGGTCCCTCCCGGAGCCTACGAACTGACTTTCGTGAAAGCGGGCTATCGCACCCTTTCGCTGACGGATTTCGAGGTCGTCGCCGGTCAGGACAACACTGCAGATCTTCCGATGCCACCTCAAGCGCTCACCGAATCTGGTGAGGTACTCGAGCTGGATGCCTTCGTCGTCGACTCGAAATTGGCAGGTGAGTTGATGAACAAGCTCGAACTTCGACTCGATTCGGACCAGATGCTCTCTCTTCTCTCCTCGGAGGACCTGTCGAAATACGCGTCGAATAATGTCGGCGATGCGCTCAAGCGTATGTCCGGTGTGAACGTGGTCGAAGGTCAGTTTGCCGTCATCCGGGGACTCGATGATCGATATTCATCGACGCTCTACAACGGTGCACCGGTGCCGAGTCCCGACCCGAATCGACAATCCGTGCAGCTCGACCTCTTTCCGTCCGAAGTGGTCGGAAACATCATCGTGTCGAAAACCTCTGCGGGGGACCTTCCGAGCAACTCCGCAGGGGGTGCGATCGACATCGTCACGCTCGATTTTCCGGAGCAGACCACGCTGTCGCTCAGCGTCGCAGCCGGCGTCAACGACAGGGCTACGGATCGCTTCCTCCGCTACTACGACCCCAATCCCGTCGGAGTCTCGATCGATCCCGCAAGCTTGATCGAGCGAGATTTCACGGTCTCGCTCGCGGGTCGTGGGGAACTCTTCGATCGGGAGGTGCGATTCAAGCTCGTCGCGAACCGAGAGTACGACTTCAAGACGAAGGAAGGATTCCAGGAGACGCGTGAGCCGGACCGCGGTCGGGCCAACCGGCGGGGCGTGCAGGAAGTCGGAGACCTCGCGCAGGGCGTTCTTTCGCTCTCCCGAGGTCGTTTCGGTCTGACGGAGAGCCTCGAGCAGGTCCAGCAAACTGCATTTGCGGCGGGTGGAATGGACCTCGACCGCGAGGGCCACCACAAGATCGATGGATCGGTATTCTACATACGAAAGAACAACGACACGATCCAGCGACGAGAGAACGGCTTCTTTCCAGGCTTCGACTACGGTCCTCTGCTGGCGGGAGACGTCACGGAAGTACAGTTCAACGACTTCATCGAGGTCGCCACGCCCCGATCACCCCTCGTCGATCTTCGCGAGGAACAGGATCCGGCCGACGGAATTCCCTTCTACACGATCGTCGATGAACATCGCACCTTTTCCAACCAGCGAGATCTCCTGGTCACCCAACTCAATGGGGAACACGATTTCGATCGCATCGAGGGGCTGAGTCTCGATTGGGCTTGGAACTTCGCTCGCGCGAAGCAGGACGAATCGGCGATTCGTGCCATCGTCTTCTTCGAACCCGATGACCCGATCGGGCAGGCGCCGACGAGCCTGCCGAACAGTATCGCGAGTCTCGGTCCCGGTTCCTTCGCGATTAACAATCGAAGCATTCAGTACAACGAGAACTCGATCGACGAGACCCAGAATTTCGTTCGCGCCGACATGGAATACGAGCGGGAACTCTCGTCCGGTCTCAGGACGACAACGAGTCTCGGGATCTGGTACGAGGATTCCGCCCGCGATGCGAGCGCGTCCGTTCTGCTCCAACCGCGACTACCGGGTCCCGCGCGGTCGGCGATACTCGGTCCCTCGCCCCAGATCGTGGCGGGTCGGGTCTTCCAAGAGGCGGAACTCGGAAATCGTAGGGACGGGATCTCTCGATTCGTCAACGCGAAGAGCAATCTCACACGCAAGATCGGCGCCATCAACGTCGGAATCAAGGGCACGCTCTGGGAGGATTTCGATCTGAACGCGAGCGTTCGTCTCGAGGATCTCGAGATCGAGTCCGAGAACGACCCCTTCACGGGATCGGTCGTGGGCGGTTCGCCGAGCATCTTTCCTTCGAAATATCTCTTCTGCGATCGGCTCGACAATCCCGCGATTCCGAGTGAGGGGGTGACGTCGATCCCGAGCGGAGTGACATTCAACGATCAGATCCTGGGCATCGACTCGCCGGTCGATCCCGTGACCGGGACGGTCGATCGCGTCTCGCGCGAAGCGCTGCGAAGCTGCATCAACGGGAAGATCGACGAGCAGATGACACTGCCCTCGGTCGGAATCGCGGATAGACCGACTTTCCGCCTGGGTTCGGTTTTCGGGCTGAACTTTCTCGAGGGCTTCTCGTTCGAAGGGTTGGCCCTGCGCGCCGCCTATTCTCAAACCGTCGCACGGCCATCGTTTCGGGAACTCAGCTACTACGTCACCGCCGCTCCGGGAACCGACGATCTGATCGTCGGGAATCCGCAACTCGGATTGTCCGACGTGGAGAGTTGGGATCTGCGGGCAGAGTATGTGTGGGGGGAGTTCGGGGACTTGTTCGCCGTGAGCCTCTTCCAGAAGAAGATCCAGGATCCCATCGAGGTCATCGTCCTGCGCGACGCACTGGTCGTCGACGAGAGCGTGCCATCTCGTTTCCGGACCTTCTTCAACAATCGGTCGGGCGCGGATCTGCGCGGCGTCGAGGCCGAATTCCGACTCCACCTCGGGCTCGGTGGCTTGATGGGGGCTGCTTCGGATTTCCTCGATTCGTTCTCGATCGGTGCGAACTACACGTATATCGACGCGACGGTCGAACGGTCCAAGGCCGATATCGATCGAACGGCGCCCTTCTTCATCGGGAATCCGAGCAATCTGCGCTTTCCCGCGTACAAGAGGAAGCGGCGCCTCTTCAACCAACCAGAATGGATCGCGAATGCGGACATCACGTTCGACCGCGCCGAATGGGGCACCAGGGCGACCCTCGCCTATGTCGCCATCAGCGAAGTGCTGAATGCCGCCGGCTCGGTATCGCTCAACGCGAACAACGAAGTGACGTCCTTCGAACTGGACCGCTATGTCGACTCTTTCTATCAGCTCGATCTCGTGATGAGCCAGGACTTCGAGATCCCCCGCGTCCCGGGGCGATGGACCATCGGAGGTAGCATCAAGAATCTCACCGACACGACTCGCAAGATCATCTACGACCAGGCACAGACCGCCGACGATATCAGGGAACGCTCTTTCAAGCGCGGTCGCACCTATCATTTCTCACTCACCTACACCTTCGAGTTCTGAATCGGGAACGTTGTCCAGAAGTCGCTTTGGTGACCCCTTAGTGACGTTTTCGCGTCGAAGAATCGACTCCAGTCGACCGAAATCTCCACGATGCCGGCCCCCTTTCGTCATCGACGCTGCGTATTCTGGCCGCACCGGATCGGTGATCCCATTGGTTGCTGGATTCGGACAACCCCAAGAAGAATCAGAAGATCAGGAGTCTCAGAATGCAGAGTAGATCCGCTTCGATCCTTGTCGCGGCGATGTTGTGTCTCATCGGATCCGCTGCAACATCGGTCGCACAAACGTCCTGGACCACGGATATAGCCGCCGGAACCACGGAAATCTGGTGCAACGCGACCAACCCTGGTCCGATCATCCTGGAGAAGCCCATCTTCGTGCAGGGCAAACTCACCATCACGCCCGGCTGTATCGTGCGTGGCCAGCCACGAACGTCGACCTTCGATCCGCTCAACCCCACCGTCGGCGCGCCGGGCGTGCTCGTCGTTTCGCAAGGCGGATTCATCGACGCCCAGGGAACGTCGACGAATCCGATCATCATGACGACGGCCGCACCCGACGTGACGGATTGCTCTCTCGGCGCGCCGGCCACCGCGGGTTCCGACGGTGTCGCAGACGATGCCGATTGCAATCCCACGAACGGCCGCGATGCCTGGGTCACTGGGAATGCCTTCCTGGACGGTGACCCGGTCAACAATCCCCTCGCGCCGCTTGCCCTCGACGGATCCCAGAACGTGCAACTCTGGGGCGGTTTCGTGATTCTCGGAAAGGCTCCGACCAATCTCGAGGATGATTTTGGTCTCGGATTCGGCGTCGCGCCCGTCGAAGGCCTCGCGGTCCCCGGTTTCCCGGCGGCGGCAGCGCAATACGGTGGCACCCAGCCGCACGATTGCTCCGGCGTCATCCGTTTCATCTCCGTGCGTCACGCAGGAGACGTGATCGGCGCGAATAACGAGCTGAACGGCGTCACGATGGGCGCAGTCGGCGACTGTACGATCTTCGAGAACATCGAGGTCTACACGAATCAGGATGACGGCATCGAATATTTCGGTGGCACGCTGAACTCGAAGAATCTCGTCCTTTCCTACGTCGGCGACGACAGTCTGGATCTCGATCAGGGCTTCGACGGCTCGATCCAGAACGTGCTGTCGATCTCGACGTTCTTCAACCAGGACAGCGGCGTCGCCTACGGGAACGGCGGCTCCGGCGACGCCGCCGGGGAGTGGGACGGAGACGATGCGGACCTCAACGTCAACGTCGGAGGTTCCTTCGATGACGCGGACATCGTCGACCGGGCGTATCCGCTCGGTGCGCCGGCGGTCTACAACATGACGGCGCTGGGAAACGTGGTGAATGGTGTCGCGAATCCGGCTGTCTCTCCCAACGCCGCGAATCGCGGAATCCGCATGCGAAACGATTTCGAGGGAATCCTGGCGAACTCGATCGTCGTGAATACCGGCACGCAGGCCTGCTTCACCTATGACGAGAAGGCGGGTCCGGGTGGCGCATCGGGGCAGAATCCGATTCAGGCCACGGTGTATGCCGTGAGTTGCTCCGACACGGCCGCGCCAGATGCGGGCGGACTCGCTGCTGCGGGTCGGGGTGAGGCGGATATCACGGCGGGCGCCGTCTCGGGCGGTGCAACACCGTCGAATTACGGCCCGGGTCTCGCGGGCGGCGCGACTGTTTCGCCCCTGCTCACGAACGAGGATTCGTACTTCGAACCGAAATGTGCCGCCGCGACCGTGGCCGGAAGGCTCGTCGGATGCAAAGCGACACCGATCGATCCTCGGCCGGCTGTCGCGGCCCCCGTCGTGGAGATCGGCAACGGCATCGTGCCTTCCGGCATTGGTCTGGATGCCTCGGCCACCTATCGCGGGGCCTTCCCGTCGGGCCAGCCTCTCTTCACGGATGGTTGGACCGCGCTCAACACGGGTGGTGTGCTCTAGCGATCCGGATGGGCGATCTCGAGATCATCACCAGGGAATCAAGAAAGGATCTGCATCATGAAGAACGGAATGCTCATGATCGTCTCGTTGCTCGGCCTCTTGGTCTCGGCGGGAGCAGCGCAGGCGGACCGCATCGCAGGATGGGATTTTTCCCAGTACGCGACGGCGGGCCGGCTGACGATCGATGGAACGACCTTCGTCAATACGCTCGACGCGAACTACAGCGGACTCGGCCCGGGTTTGTTCGGATTCGGAGCCAGTGCCGGACAATTCGGAAAGATGGTCATGGACGGAACGTTGGGTTCCTCCGCGGTGAGCACGAGCACATCAGCAACCGTCACGCCGACGCCTCGTGCTGTCGTGCTCGGCAACGCGGCACCCTATTCCGGGGCGATTCGTGGCAACGCGAGCGGTTTCGATGTCTTCGGGGCGCTCACAGCGACGGGACAGGCGAACACGGAGTTTCTTGCTCTGCTCGCGAACGCCGCCACCACCGTCGTGTTCTCGGCCGATCTGAGCCCACTCGGTCAGACGGGGGAGAACTGGTCGGTCCAGTTTGGCGGAGAGACTTTGGCGGGTTCTTCGAACGTCTTCGTCGGACTCGACGTCGGCTGTGACGGCGGACTCGATGTCGGCCCAATGCCGGTGGCCGTCGATACGACCACCGGCGCGACGACGCAGACCGTTGCATTCGCGGGCCTGAACAACTCCGCGCAGGCCTGTGTTCAGTTCGGCCTCGCTTCGGGTGCCGTCATCGACAATGTCTCGATCGAGGCAACGCCGGTGCCAGAAGCCGGCTCGATCCTGATGTTGAGTGCCGGTATCGGCGGACTCGTGGTCCTACGGCGCGTGAGCAGCTGACCGAGGCCGCAGCCGATGGACCAGGGGAGAGCGCCATCCCTCTTCGGAGGGGTGGCGTTGGCCCGTCCTGCGACGCGGACCACGCGAACCCTGTCTTGCGACCGGGCGGCGATGGGCGTGTCAAGGATGAAACGGAATGAGGCAACTCCGATGAAGAACTGGATTTTGCTCTTGGCAGGTTTGATCCTGGTTTCGAATGCGATTCCAGGACTGGCGGGCACGGCGAACATGGGCCCGCTCGTCGACACCTATGTCGTTGCCGATCCGGGGGCGCCGGAGGTCACGCCGCAGAACCTCTTCCTGAACGACTTCTTCTGGCCCTTTCGCGTTTCGCTCAAACAGGACTATTCGCCGACTGGAGCAGAGGCGACGCTCCCGGCCGGTCCGGGCGTGCTGGTTCGGGTGGGGCCGAAGGGAACGGCTCGAATCGACTTCGCGAGCCGCGGCGTATTCGATGTTCCGATCGAGCTGACCGATCTGGTCGAGTCGTCGAATCGTTTGCGGCGAGGCCAGGAAACGAAGATGGCCCCGAATCTCGTGCTGACGATCGGTAACAAGCTCATCGATTCGACCGGGGATCGGATTCACGTCTTTCATCTTCCCCGAAACTCGCCGATTTCGGCTCTTCTATGCGTCTACGTCGATCTGACGGCGTCCGGCTTCGCCGATCTAGCCGAAGCGCTCTCGGGGTTCGAGGGTCGATCGGACATCGAGGTCGTGGTCATCCCGCAGACGACTCTGCATGACCTGGGCGCATGGAAGCGGTTTCGAGAGGTCGGGC
The DNA here is from genome assembly GCA_046754165.1 of Myxococcota bacterium. Lineage (GTDB taxonomy): Bacteria > Myxococcota_A > UBA9160 > UBA9160 > SMWR01 > JAFDEI01. The sequence continues at coordinate 1,293 of JBHHVG010000100.1, read as the reverse complement.
TCCGAGCGCCCTTCGTTCGCGAACGCTACCGAGAGCCCTTCATGCGATCGCTCTTGCCCAGGGATCACGCTTCGGAGCTTCCCTATCTCCAACTCGCCACGAAGGACGGACGAATTCTCGCCGAAGGTCGATTTCAGGGAAGACTCCCTGCCGCGATCGAGCGCTCTCTCGACCGAGCCGGACCGGGGGTCTTCTCCCACTTTCGTGTATCCTGGGGGTTCGCTCGATTCCGGGCCGTCGAGGAGATCTGCGATGCAGCATTGCGGCCGTTTCCTGCTTCTCGCTGTCTTCATCGCTCTCGCCCACGCCGGGGCCGCTTCGGGCCAGGGCTCCCTGCAAGACGCCACGTTCGATCGGCCCATCTGCGAAGCGCCGATCTCGAGCTGCAGCTTCGGGCCGGACGCCGCTGACACGCTGGGTTCGTCGCACCCCGTGTGGCGAGACGACTGTCCGCTCGGATACTCGTGCGCTTGCGTGCCCAGCTGCCCGCAGTGCGACGACTGCGATGTGCAGGTCTGCATTCCCGATCCGAACCGTGAGTGCGACACAGCATGCGATTGCAGGCCGGGTCTGGGCTGCTTCGACAACCGCTGCATCGCCGGATTCGCGCCCGTCTATTGCTGCGACTCCGACATCTGTCCCGCGGGCCAACAGTGCCAACAACGAGACGGCGAGTTCGAACTCTGCGGACCGGATCCGGGAGAACCGATGTGTCGTGAGCGCATCGAGAGGGTCACGCGCGAAATCCGGAAACTCGTCGAACGCAACTCGCGCTGCCGCGACGACAGCGACTGCGTGGAGATCGATACCCGCACCGGGTGCGTCGGAAGCTGCGGCGCCTATGTCAATCGCAGGCGTGCAGATCGGGTCGAACGACGGATCGATCGCCTCGATCGCAGGATCTGCCGCGACTTCGAGGAAGACGGCTGTCCCTTCGGACATGTGTTGTGTCCCGCTGTGGTGTTGCGGCCGGGTTGCCGGAACCATCGCTGCACAGGCGTTTCCGGAGCGCTCATACCGCCGCCACTGCGACCCTTCCGCATCGACCAGAACTGATTCCCCCTGCGACGCCCTCGATCCAGTTGGGTCTCCCCGTCACCCGCATGGATGGAGGCGACGTTGCGGTCGGCGGCGCCCTCCCTAGAAGCTGTACTGGATGCCGAGAAAGACCCGGTCGTTGCGCCCGACCTGGGACAACGCCACCAGGTCTCCACTCTGGAACAGCAGCACCCCGCCGCTCAACTCCAGCGCCTCTCGGACCTCGTACTCGGCGGAGAGCCGCACGATGCTTCC
>JBHHVG010000099.1:0-8808 GCA_046754165.1 Myxococcota bacterium | reverse complement strand
GGCGGCTTCATGACTTCGTAGAGCACGCCGTCGATGCGGTAGCGGACGCGAAACGACTTCTCGTAGGGCTCGATGTGGATGTCCGAAGCCTCTCGCTTCACCGCGTCGGTGAGAATCAGGTTCACGAGCTTGACGACGGGCGCGTCCTCGGACTCGCGGGCCAGCTCGTTGATGTCGATGTCCTCGCCGTCGTGAACGAGGTCGATGTCCGAGTCGTCGAAATCGCCCATGACGTCTTCGAGAGAGGACGACTGGTCGTAGTAGTTGTCGATGGCGCGTCGGATTGCCTCTTCGGCGGTGACGACCGGTTGGATGTTGTAGCCGGTGAGGAACTTGATGTCGTCGAGAGCGAAGATGTTCGATGGGTCTGGCGTCGCCACGATCAGCGTCGAGCCGGCCCGGTTGACCGGGATCACGGTGTGCTTGATGGCGACGTCCTCGGGAATCAGCTGGATGACCGCCCGGTCGATCTCGAACTCCTCGAGGTTGATCGAGGGCACGCCATACTGCTTGGCGACGAAATCGGTGAGTTCGGTTTCGTCCAGGTAGCCCAAGGAGGTGATCTGTGCGCCGAGGCGGACGTTCTTGGACCGCGCTTCATCACGGGCGTTGTGGAGCTGTTCTGCGGTGAGGAGATTCTCCTTGACGAGGAGTTCCCCGATCTTCTCGTTCACCGGTCCGTTCCCCTCCGCTCCGGTTGCCTGCCGGCCATCCGCCGATGGCGGCCAGCCCGCGAAACACCCCGCACAACGGCTCGCTACGCGCTCGGCTGCGCACGAGGGAAACCGTTGAAACCCGCCGAGTTATCGGCTCTTCGGGAGGGGAGCTTTACCGTCGGAGGTGTTCTCGGACGGCGAGGCGGCGTCGTCGATCTCGCCGAAGGACGTCCGGCGGACCCGCAGCACCACGAGGCCCAGCCCGGTCAGGCTGACCCAGAAGATCGCGTGGATCAGGGTGCCCAGGGCGATGGCGGTTTCGGGTGGGATTCCGAAACGTTCGAGGGCCAGCTTGCACGCATAGTGATAGGGGCCGAAGAAGCCCGGGGCGGAGGGCAACGCGATCGCCATGCCGATGGCGGCCTGGGTGATCCACGCCGCCGCGACCGTCTCGAGGGGTGATCCGAAATCGACCCCGACCGAGGCGAACGCGGCGAGCAGCGGCGCCGTGGAGGCGATCAGCCAGATCAGCAAGGTGTAGCTGACGACCCAGAGCTGGTGCGGGCCCCGCCGCAGCGCCCCCAGGCCCACGCTGAAGCGGCGAAGCATCGTGTCCAGAAACGCTGCAAGTCGCGTCGAGAACCAACCGGCCACGCGGGTGACGCTCCCGATCACGGCGTCCGGAGCGACCTCCAGAAGCACCAGCGCCGCCAGGGGAGCGAGCGCCACCGGAATCAACAACAGCGCCCCCCGGGCGATCACGCCGTCGTGTCCGGCCCCGAGCAGCGCCAGCACCCCGAGGGCCAGCGCGATCACGGTGACCATGTCAATGACCCGCTCGAGGACGACCGTCCCGAAGATCGCCGCCTTGCTCCCGCCCGCATCCCTGGAGAGGAACCAGGAGCGGATCACCTCGCCCATCCGGAGGGGGAAGAGGTTGTTCGCCATGAAGCCCACGGCGGTCGCACGAAACAGCTCTGCGGTGCTGTACGAGCGGATCGTGGCGGTCAGGTGCTTCCAGCGCAGCGCTCGCAGATAGATCACCAGGACGTAGGCCGGGACGGAGATCCCGAGCAGCAGCGCCCAGTTCGCTCCGGCGATCACGCGGGCCACGTCTGCGAACGGCGCGTCCCGCAGCACCAGCCACAGGAAGAAGGCCGTCACCCCCAGGCTGAACCACACCCGGGGATCGCGCAGGTGGCGTTGGCGGCCACTGCGGGCGGCGGCGCTCAGAGCGCCCCCAATCGTCGACGCCCTTCTTCGACGTCCTTCGCGATCTGTTCCCGCAGAGCATCGACGTCCGCGAAACGCCGCTCCGGGCGCAGCCGGTGAGCGAAGGAGAGCTCGATGCGGCGGCCGTACACGTCCGCGTCGAAATCGAGCAGGTGCGCCTCGGCGATGAGGCGGTTCTCGTCGCCGAAGGTCGGCCGAATCCCGACGTTGGTCACCGCCAGGAATTCGCGTCCCTTTGCGGGCTCGCCGTCGTCGAGGAACCGCAGCCTGCCCGCGTAGACGCCCGGCGCCGGCAGGATCTCGTTCTCCTGCGCGAGGTTCGCCGTCCGATAGCCGACCTCCCTGCCCCTGCCGTCGCCCGCGACGATGGTTGCCCGGATCGTGTAGCTGCGGCCGAGCATGGCGAAGGACTCCTCGACCCGGCCCTCCATGAGCATCTTGCGCAGACGCGTCGAGTTCACATCTCCCGCGTCGACCGTGACTTCCGGAATGATCGTGACGGAGAAACCCAGCATCGGGCCCATCTCCGTCAGCAGACGCATCGAACCCTCGCGATCCCGCCCGAAGTGGAAGTCGTAGCCGACGTAGACTTCGATCGGCCGGATGCGCTCATAGAGGATCTCGCGAATGAAGGTCTCCGCCGAGGTCCGCGAAAATTCCTCCGTGAATGGCTCCACCACGATGATATCGATGCCGGCCTGCGCGATCAGCTCGACACGCTGGTCGATCGTCGTGAGCAGCTTCGGCGCGCGGTCCGGATGCAGCACCTTCCTCGGGTGCGGCTCGAAAGTGACCACGACGGACTGGCCCCCGAGCTGCGATGCGCGTCTGACGACCGTATCGATGATCGCGCGGTGACCGACGTGCAGGCCGTCGAAGTTTCCGATGGTGACGGCCGATCGAAAGGGCGGGCTCTTCAGCTGATCGCTTCCACGCGCGTAGTGCAATGCTAGACTCCGGCCGTGCGAATCCTCTCGCGGCACTTCCTCGCGAGCTATCTCGGCCTCTTCGTCACCATTCTATTCACATCCATGATCGCCATCGTGATCATCGAGCTGTTGCTCAACTTCGACAACATCATCGGAGATCACAGCAGCCTCACCGAGACCGCCAGCTACCTCTTCCTGCGTCTCCCGGCCTACTACTTCCGTGACCTGATTCCCGTCTGTTCCTTCGCAGCCGCCCTTTTCAGCGTGGGCCTCGCCGCCCGGAAGCAGGAGGTGATGGCGGCGAAGTCGGGCGGGATCTCGCCGCAGCGAATGGTAGTTCCGATTCTCGTAGCCGCGACAGTGCTGTCGGCCGCCACCCTCCTCGTCAACGAGACCGTCGTGCTCTCCGCCACGCGCGCCTGGAATCGCCGCCAGAACCCGGACGAGTCGATCACCTTCCGCCGAGGATCCTTCTGGTACCATCGGGGCGACACCATCTACAGCGTGGCCGAAGCCGATCGGGAGACCCGGACCCTCCATGGTGTGCGCGTGTTCGCGACCAGCGCGCGCGGCCGCCTCCACCGGAGCATCCAGGCAGACGTGGCCGAGGTGGGCGAGGATCACCGCTGGCACCTCCTCGACGCCACCATCCGGACCTTCGATCCCACCACACCGGATTCGCCGCCGGACGTCCTGCGGCGCGAGGAGACGATCCTGGATGTCGTGGCCGCACACGACCTGGCCCTGCTCGACGCCAGCGCGAAGACGCTCTCGCTCATGGAACTCAGAGAGTACATCCGGGCGCGGGTGGACGAAGGACAGGATCCGGAGCGGTACCGGGGCATGGTCAACCGCCGCATCGCCGACGCGCTGACGGTCGCGGTCTTCGCCCTGATCGCCGTGCCGTTGGGTCTCGCGATCGAGCGGACGCGCAGCCTGGCCGCCGCCGCGGTGGCGGGCATCGTGGTCCTCGCCCTCTTCTATACCGCTCGCACCGCCGCCACCATCCTGACCGCGGACGGCATCGGCTCGGCGGTGAGCGCGCCCTGGCTGGTGCTCGGGGCCTTCGCCGGCTTCGGCGCGGCCCAGCTCGCACGCGTCCCGCGCTGAGCGGCGCGACTCACCGCCCCGCGGCGACCCCGGGGGTCACCGAGCCGCCGGCGAGGTAGCGGAAGAACTCGGAATCCGGCGACAGCACCAGCGTCGTGTCGGAGCCGATCGTGCTGCGATAGGCCTCCATGGTGCGCAGGAACGCGTAGAACTCGGGATCTCGCTCGTAGGCCTCGGCGTAGATGCGCGCCGCCTCGGCGTCGCCCTCCCCCATCGCGATCTCGGCTTGCTTGCGCGCGTGGGCCACGGTGACCCTCGCCTCACGTTCCGCGTCGGCGCGGATGGTGCGGGCCTTCTCCTCCCCCTCCGCGCGGTACTTTCGCGCCAGCCGCTCGCGATCGGTCTTCATGCGCGCGAACACGTTCTTCTCGGTAGCCGGCGGCAGCTCGGTCCGGGTGATACGCACGTCCTCGATGTCGATACCCTTCTTCGCGAAGGACACGAAGGCCATCTCGGTGATCGCATCGCGAATGTTCTCGCGCTCGTTGGTCAGGACGTCTAGGAGCGTGTGCTTGCCGACGATCTCGCGCACCGCTGCCTTTACCACGCGATTGATCCGTTGCCCGGCAGTCGCCATGCCTTCCGGGAAGGAACCGCGAAAGGCGACCGGATCGGTGATGCGCCAGACCACGTAGTTGTCGATGACGATCCGCTCCTGGTCCTTGGTCTGGATCGATTCCGGGTCGACGTTGAGATAGAGCTTGAGGCTCGGGTAGGTTTCGGCGTCCATCAGCAGGGGAACGCGGGCGAAGACGCCCGGATTCGTCACCGCGAGGGCCTTCCCGAACATCAGCACGATCTTCTGCTCGCCCTCACGCGTGATGATGACCGGGCCCCAGCCGAAACTGCCGAGCACCGTCAGCCCCACGAGCGCGCCGAATACCGCCAGCAACACCGTCAGCGAGCGCCTCATCGAGCGCCCTCCTCATTCGGCGGCCGTGGCTGCGGCGCGCGCTGCGGTGACGACGGCGGGCGCAGCGGCAGGTAGGGCAGCACCTGCGTGGTGCCGGATTCGATCACCACCTTCGCCACCGACGGCAACACCGCTTCCATCGTCTCCAGATAGAGCCGCGTGCGCGTCACCTGGGGAGCCTTCCGGTACTCCGCTTCGATGGAGAGAAAGCGGGCGGCCTCGCCCGCGGACTCGGCGATCTTGGAGTCGCGGTAGCCGCTGGCCGCCGCCACGCTCTCGGCGGCCGCGGCGCGCGCCGGGGGGGGGAGCGCGTTGCGGTAGCCCTCGGCCTCGTTGACCGCGCGGCTCGCATCCTGGCCCGCCGCGACCACGTCGTCGAATGCCTGGCGGACCTCCTCCGGGGGCTGCACCTCCTGGAGCAGGACCTCGGTGATCACGATCCCGGACCCGTAGCGGTCGAGGGAGGCCTGGAGGATCTGCTCGGTGTCGGCCGCGACGTCGTCCCGCCGCAGGGACAGGACGTCTTCGATGGTCATCTGACCCACGACCTCGCGCGCGGCCGCCTGGGCCGCGTCGCGCAGGATCGCCTCGGGGTCTTCCAGCGAATAGCGCGACTGGAAGGCGTTGCTGTAGCGGTACTGCACCACGAAGGCCAAGCGAACGATCGCGTTGTCCCGGGTCTGCATGCTGGCTTCCTGGATCGCCTGGACGTCGGTGGCTCCTTCGTGCACTCCGCCGACGCCGAACTCCTCCTTGCGCACCTCCGCCACCTTGACGATCTCGTGGGTCTCGAGGGGCGCGGGCAGGTGGAATTTCAGGCCCGCGGTGGTGACCGTCCTAGCGTACTGGCCAAGCCGGAGAATGATGGCGGACTGCCCCGGGTAGAGCTGGTACTGGCCGTAGAACCAGGACCAGGCGCCCAGCCCGACGAGCACCGCGATCGCGAACAGGCTGTTCCCGATCGTTCGCGTCACCGAGCGACGCACCTTCTCGTCTGCGGACAGCTCTTCGTCTCGCTCGGCCATCGATCAGCTCTCGCCCCCGCCCGGATTCGGCTCCTTCTTCTTCCTGACCTGAATGTCGTAGATGGGCTTCAGGAGGTCGATGGGAATCGGGAAGACCAGCGTGGTCGTGTTCTCGGTGGAGATCTCGCTGAGCGTCTGGAGGTAGCGCAGCTGCAGCGCGGACTCTTCGCCGGAGAGCACCCGCGACGCGTCGGCCAGCCGTTGGGACGCCTGGAACTCGCCCTCGGCGTGGATCACCTTGGCGCGCTTCTCGCGCTCGGCCTCGGCTTGCTTCGCCATCGCCCGCTGCATGTCCACCGGCAGGTCGATCTGTTTCAACTCGACGGCGCGGACCTTGACTCCCCAGGGCTCGGTCTGGAGGTCGATGATCTCCTGGAGCTTTTGGTTGATCGTCTCGCGCTCGGCGAGCAGGTCGTCGAGCTCGGCCTGGCCGCAGACACTGCGCAGGGTGGTCTGGGCGAGCTGGGAGGTGCCGTAGAGGTAGTTCTCGACCTGGATGACCGAATTCTCCGGGTGCAGCACGCGAAAGTAGAGCACCGCGTTCACCTTCACGGAGACGTTGTCGCGCGTGATCACCTCCTGAGAGGGAACGTCCATCACGATCTCGCGCAGGCTGATCTTCACCATGCGGTCGACGCCGGGAATGATCCAGCGCAGGCCCGCCGACTTCACTGCGGTGAAGCGACCGAACCGGAACACCACCCCCCGCTCGTACTCCGCGAGCACGCGAATTCCGAAGAAGATCAACAGCGCCGGAATCCCAACGGCGATGAGTGCTGCCATACCCATGCTCTACCCTCCTAGATGGTTCGATGGGCCGCGGTCAAGCGCGCGACATGCTGCGCCGCACGCGCAGCCTCATGCCCTCGACGCCGGTGACCTCCACGCGTTCGCCGGAAGGAATCTCCTCGTCGGCCTCCGCGTTCCAGTACTCGCCACGGACGAAGACCTTGCCAACCGGCGCCAACGCGGTGTGCGTGTCTCCAACCAGACCGATCAGCTCGTTCACGCCGGACATCTGCCTCCGGACCAGGCTGCGGCCCACGGCGTAGATCACGACCGCCGCGCAGACAGCGAAGCCCGCGACCGTCGGCAGCAGGACCGTCCAGAAGGATACGGTCAGATCGCTCACCTCCGGCATGTCGAAGAGCATCGTGCCGCCGAGAAGGAAGCAGACGATGCCACCGGCGAAAAGGAGGCCGAAGGAGGTCACGAAGACCTCCGCCACCATCAGCGCCACGCCGAACAGGATCAGGATCAGCCCCACCCAGGAAAACGGCAGGATCTGGAAGGCGATGGCGGCCAGCACCAGGCAGACCGCGCCCGCGATGCCGGGCGCCAGCATCCCCGGCTGCTGAAACTCCACGTAGAGGCCCAGCAGGCCGGCCATCACCAGGATCATGGCGATGTCCGGGCTCGCCAGGAAGTTGAACAGCCGCGTGAGCGGTGCCATCTCGATCTCGCGGACCTCTGCGCCCACCAGCGCGAGGGTCCACGGACCGCCCTCCACCTCGACCACGCGGCCCTCGATCTGCGCGAACAGGTCGTCCCGGCTGTCGGCGACGACGTCGATGACACCGAGCTTGAGGGCCTCGTCCTGGGCGATGGCCTCGGCTTCCCGCACCGAGGACAGGGCCCACTCCACGTTGCGATTGCGCTCTTTGGCGATCGATTCGATGAAGGCCATCGTGAACTTCTCGGCCTTCTCCATCGAGACATCGGTCCGCGCGTTGTCCTCGCCGCGCTCGCCGCCCCCCCCACTGGCACTCACTGGCGACGCCGCGCCGATGCTCGTGCCGGGCGCCATGGCCGCGATGTGGCCCGCCAGCGTGATGAAGGTCCCGGCCGACGCGGCCCACGCGCCGCGCGGCGACACGTACACCACCACCGGAACGCGGGAATTCAGGATCGCCTGGATGATGTCCTTGGTCGCCGCCAGCAGGCCGCCCGGCGTGTCGAGCTCGATCAGCAGCGCCGCGGCGCCGTCCTCCTCGCTCAGCCTCAGCACCGACTGGATGTGGTCGGAGGAGGCGGGATTGATCGATCCGTCGATCGTGACCACGTTGACGTGGCCCGCGGAGGCGGAGAGGGCCAGCAGCGTGACGATCAGGGCCGGGACCGACCGGGCGCATCGAAGCGCCGCGTTCATCCGGCTCCTCCGCGCAACTTTTCGACGCGGTCGAAGAGTTGTCCGGCGACGTCCAGCTTGGGCAGCGGGGGAAGCTCTTCGATCTCACCACCGGGCCAGACGAAGACCACGGTGTTGTCCCCGGCATCGAAGCCAGAGGTCTCGCGCGTGATGTCGTTGGCGACGATGAGGTCACAGCCCTTGCGCGCGAGCTTGCGCCGCGCCGCCTCGATGACGTCGTGGCTCTCGGCCGCGAATCCGACGACGGTGCGCTCCCCCTTTTCCGCGCAGATCTCGGCCAGGATGTCCGGGTTGCGCACCAGCTCGAGGGTGAGGCCCTCCTCGGCTCCGAGGTCCTCCTTCTTGATCTTGCGGTCGGTGCTCCGGGCCGGGCGGAAGTCGGCGACTGCGGCGGCCTTCACGACGATGGTCGCCCGGGTCAGCTCTGCGAAGACCGCGTCGCGCATCTCGAGCGCGCTGCGAACGTCGATGCGCCGGACGCCCGGCGGAGTCTCGAGGGACGTCGGGGCCGCCACCAGCACCACGTCGGCGCCGCGGCGCGCGGCCTCTTCGGCGACCGCGAAGCCCATCTTTCCCGAGGAGCGGTTGCCGAGGTAGCGGACCGCGTCGACGCGTTCGCGAGTTCCGCCTGCGGTGACGAGCACGATCTCCCCGGCGAGAGTGCGGGTGCCGAGCAGCAGGCGCGCGGTCGCGACGATCGCCGATGGCTCCGACATGCGCCCCTCGCCCTCCCAGCCACAGGCGAGCTCACCGGCATCCGGCCCGACGAACTGGACGCCCCGATCACGAAGGG
>JBHHVG010000098.1:0-8920 GCA_046754165.1 Myxococcota bacterium | reverse complement strand
CATCGTGACCCAGGACCGCAAGCTCAACATCTCTCCCGTCTACCTGCGCCCGGGCTTCGCCTTCGGCGGCAGCTGCCTCCCGAAGGACCTGCGCGCGCTCACCTTCGCCGCTCAGGAGGCGACGGTCTCGGTGCCCGTGCTCGACGCGGTGATCCCATCCAACGATATCCAGATCCGGCGCGCCCTCGACGCCGTCCTGGCGACGGGCAAGCGCCGCGTCGCCCTGCTCGGCCTGGCCTTCAAGCGCGGAACCGACGACCTCCGCGAGAGCCCACTGCTCGAGCTCGCCAAGCGCTTCATCGGCGAGGGTCTCGAGCTCTCCATCTGCGACCCAGCCGTATCCCTCGCCCGCCTGGTCGGAACGAACCGGGCCTTCCTCGAGGGCTCGCTGCCCCACATCAACCGCCTCTTACACGAGGGCGTCGAAGAGACCGTCGAGGACGCGGAGATCGTCGTGATCGGTCACGACGATCCGGCCTTCAACCGCGACGACGAGTGGCGAGCGCAGGGAAAACTCGTTCACCGCCTGGTATGAAGCTTCTCGTCGTTTCGCCGCGTCCGCCGTGGCCGCCGAAGATGGCCGACGCGATGACCGTGGACCGGCTCGTCCGCTTCCTGGCCGAGCGCGGACACCAGGTCGACCTCTCCTGCTTCGTCGGCTCGAAGGAGGAGGAACGCCTGTTGCGCGAGGGGCTGGGCCGCGTGTGCCGCTCCATCGACGCCGTCCGCCTGCCGACCTGGCGCTCCTACGCGGCGACGGCCGCGACACTGCCCGGCAAGCTGCCGATGCAGGTGCAGTTCTACCGCTCCGGCGAGATGAGGGCGGCGGTCGCGCGGCGGGTCGCCGAGGGCGATTACGACCTCGTCTACACCCACCTCATCCGGATGGCCGAGCACACCCGAAACCTCCCGATCCCGAAGGTGCTGGGGGTGCAGATCTCCCAGGCGCTCAATCTCGGCCGCATGGTCGAATACAGCAGCGATCCGCTGCGCAGGCTCTTCTACCGCATCGAGGCCGCGAAGGTGCGGCCCTACGAAGCGGACGTGTGCGCGGACTTCGACCGGGTCTTCCTGTGCGGCCCGTCCGACATCGCCGCGATCGAGAAGACGGCGCCGCTGCCCAATGCCGTCGTGTGCCCGCACGGTCAGGACGTCCCGCCCCTCGAACGGGTGCGGTCCAGCGAGCGCGAGCCCGGCGCCATCGTGATCACCGGCGTGATGTCGACGTACACCAACGTCGACGCCGCGGGATGGTTCGCTCAGTCGGTCTTTCCGCGCATCGAGAAGGAGGTTCCAGACGCCCAGTTCTGGATCGTCGGACGCAATCCGCAGCGCCTGCTCCGTTCGCTGGCCCGACCCCCGAAGGTCGTCGTGACCGGCGAGGTACCCGATGTCTACGAGTGGCTGTGCCGGGCCGAAGTCGCCGTCGCGCCGCTGCGCATCGGAGCTGGCATGCAGAACAAGATCGTCCAGGCCATGGCGTGCGAGCTGCCAGTCGTCGCCACGCGAATCGCCAACGAGGGGATCGGCGGCGAGCCGGACGCGCACATCCTGCTGCGCGACGACGAGGAGGGCATGGCCGAAGCGATCATCGGCCTGCTGCGCGACCCGGCGGCGCGACGGCGGCAGGGGGCCGCAGCGCGCGCCTTCGTCGAGGCCAGGTGGACCTGGGAAGCGCACTTCGAGCAGCTCGAGAGCGTCCTGTTCGACGTGGCGAAGCGTTAGACCGCATCCTTCACGAAGCCCTCTGGAGTGGTCACGGAGAGCACCGCATCCTGGCGGCCTGCAAGTTCAGCGCAGCGGACGTGGCTGGAGACCGACTCCCCCCCAATCTGGCGCGATCGGCGCGCGGGGCGACCGGCGCGCGTCCGGGGTCGTGCGCGCAGGGGAGTCCGCGCGAGGTCGGGCGAGAGGTCTCGGCCGCTCCCCGGAGCGGGCCCGGCGAGACGCTCCCTGGGCGCGCTCCCCGGCCGGTCCGTTTCCGCAATAGGCGTGGGTCAGCTCGGCTCGAGGCCGCAGCCTCGGATCTTGTGGAGCAGTGTCTTGTAGCTGACGCCGAGGATCGACGCGGCCTGCTTGCGGTTCCAGTTGGTCATGTGGAGCACGTGGCCGATCGTCTCGCGCTCGGCCTCGATGGCCGCGCGCCGCCCCACCTCGCGCAGCGGGATCTCGCCGGCGGACTGCTCGACCTCCTCGATCCAATCGAGCAACGAGCGATTGCTCGGCCCCCCCGCGGCACGCGAGCGCACGAGCTCCGAAAGGATCGCCTCCTCGCTCTCGAGCACGACGATGCGCTTGACCATGTTCTCGAGCTCGCGAACATTTCCGGGGAAGCGGTAGCCCTGGAAGGCCGCCATCAAGCGATCGCTGATCTCGATGGCGGGCTTGTGATACTGCGCCGTGAAGCGCCGCGCGAAGTGGGACACCAGGTCGGCGATTTCCTCTCGGCGTTCGCGCAGCGGCGGGATCTCGATGTTCACGACGTTGAGCCGGAAGAAGAGATCCTCCCGGAACGTCCCGTCTCGGACCATCTCGTCGAGCTTGCGGTTGGTGGCGCAGACGACCCGGACATCCACGCGGACCTCCTTGTTCCCGCCCAATCGCGTGAACTCGGAGTCCTGGAGCACCTGGAGCAGCTTCGCCTGGAGCGGCGGGCTCATCTCTCCGATCTCGTCGAGGAAGATCGTACCCTTGTGGGCCGTCTCGAACTTCCCCTGCTTGCGGCCGACCGCCCCGGTGAAAGCGCCCTTCTCGTAGCCGAAGAGCTCGCTCTCGAGCAGGTCGTCCGGCAGCGCCGCGCAGTTCACCTTGACGAAGGCCTCGCTCGCGCGCGGTGAGATCTCGTGCGACGTCCGGGCCACGATCTCCTTGCCGACACCGCTCTCCCCGTGGATCAGGACGGTGACGTCCGTATCCGACACCTGCTCGAGCACCTCCCGGATGCGCTGCATGGCGTCGCTCGCCCACGAGACGTCCGCGTAGTCGACGACCCGCAGGGCGATATCGGCGTGCGCCCGCGTCGACCCCTCGCCGCCCAGGGCCCGCTGGAGCGTGGCCTCGAGCTCTCCCTCCTCGAAGGGCTTGTTCACGTAGTCCACCGCGCCGAGCTTCATCGCATCGACGATGGTGCTGGCAGTGCCGACCACGGACAGCATCACGACCGGCACATCGGGGTCGAGCTGGCGAAGGCGACTCAAGGTCTCCATGCCGTCGAGCCCCGGCATCATGACGTCCAGGAGGACGACATCCGGGTCCGCGCCCCCTTCGATCAGCGCCAGGGCGCGCCGCCCATCCTCGGCGGTATCGACGTCGTAGCCCTTCAGCTCGAGCAGGTTCGCCAGATAGGTGCGGATCCCCTCGGCGTCATCGACCACCAGGACCCGGAAGCCCCGCCGCAGCGTCCCCCGCCCGGTCCGGACACGCTTGCGGTCGCTCCCGCGTTTCGCCGCCATCCTCTACTCGCCTCCCGCAGCGGGCAGCGTGAACACGAAGCGGCACGCGACGCCGTCGCGCTCCGCCACCGCGATCGATCCGCCGTGCGCTTCGACGAGGCGTTTGCAGACCGCGAGCCCGAGTCCGAGCCCCCCCGCCCGGCTCTGCTCGCCCGCCTGGACGTAGGCCTCGAAGATCCGTTCGCGGTCCACACAGGAGACGCCTGGACCGTCGTCCGTGATGGACACCTCGACGAAACGGCGCACCGCAGCGGAGGCCGGCGGCAGTGGCCGGGTCGCGATCGCGATGGTGCCGCCCATCGGCGAGTGCTTGATGGCGTTGCCGATGAGATTCGTGAGGATCTGCTCGACGCGCTGCCGGTCGAACTGCGCCCTGTCCGCGTCCCGGTCGATGTCGATCGCGATGCGCAGGTCCTGCTCTGCGAGGAGCGGCTGGAGCAGCTCGGCGACGCCGCGAATGACGGCACCGAGGGAGCCCTGGCAGACCTCGAGGATCTCGTCGCCGCCCCGCTCCCGCGAGGCCTCGAGGAGGTTCTCGATGAACGAGTCGAGTCGGCGGCAGCCCTTGGCGCTCTCGACGAGGAAGCGGCGCTGGTCTTCGGTCAGCGGACCGACGTCTTCGGACAGCAACAGGCGGTTGTAGCCGCTGATGATGGTGACCGGTGTCCGGAGCTCGTGGCTCACCACCGTCAACATCTCTTCGCGCTCGGCGCGCTCGCGGCGCAGGCGCTCACGCAGCGACGCGACCTCCCGGCTGTCGTCGTGGACCCGGCGCGAGAGCCGCAGCAGCTCCGCCTCGAGCATCTGCACGTGCGTGGTGTCCTCGATCACCCAGACCTGTTCGTCCGCTTCTTCGTCGCACCAGGCCGCGCGGCAGGTGACGGTGCGCGTCTCGCCGTCGGCGCGGTGGAGCGCGCACGAGAGTGAGCTGGAACCGCCGCTCTCGGGCACGCCGCGGCCGATGTCCTTGAACCAATCGCTGAAGTGGGTCCCGATCGCGCGCGCTGGCTCGTGGCTGCCGGTGAGTGTTCGCAGGCGCTCGTTGGCCCAGACCAGCCGCCCCGCACGCACGAGGGCGACGCCTTGGGACAGGGCGTCCGCCAGTTGGCGGAAGCAGCCGGATCCGGCCTCGCCCTCACCGGACTGCGCGATGGCAACCGGCTCCATCTTCCCCTCGCGATGCATCTCGACTCGGACCCGTCCGTTGGGAAACCAGCCCAATCGCGGGTCTCCCCTGCTTTCATCGCCCCGACCGGCGATTCACTTTAATTGGGTTTTGTTAGCAGTAACGGATACTTGAGGGCGGAGCGCGGTTTTCGCGCAGGGCTGGAACGCCGTGGCGACGGCACGCGCAGCGGGAGGGCGCGGCGCTCAGTCCGCGAAGCCCCGGGGATGGCGGCTGTGCCAACGCCAGGCCGTCTCGACGATCGCGTCGAGATCCTCGTAGCGTGCGGTCCAGCCGAGGAGCTGCCGGGCCCTCGCGGAATCCGCGACCAGCTCGGGCGGATCGCCGGCGCGACGCGGCCCCTCCTCGACGGGAATGTCCCGGCCGCTGGCCCGCCGGCACGATTCCACCACCTCGCGGACGCTGAAGCCGCGGCCGGTGCCCAGGTTGAGGCACAGCCCCGACCCCTCGCCGAGCCGTTCGAGGGCGCGCAGGTGCGCGTCCGCCAGATCGTCCACGTGGATGTAGTCGCGGATGCAGGTGCCGTCCGGCGTCGGGTAGTCGCTGCCGAAGATCGTGAAACGCGGGAGTCGACCGAGGGCCGCGGCGAGGGCGAGCGGGATGATGTGGGACTCCGGGTCGTGGTCCTCGCCCAGCCGCCCGTCCGGCGACGCGCCGCAGGCGTTGAAGTAGCGCAGCGCGGCGTAGCCGAAGCCGTAGGCCCGCGCGTAGGCCGCCAGGGCGTGCTCGCTGGCGAGCTTCGTGAGGCCGTAGGGATTCACGGGCCGCTGGGGTGCATCCTCGCGAATGGGGGAGATCGGCGGTTCGCCGTAGGTGGCGCAGGAGCTGGAGAAGACGATGCGCCGCACGCCCGCGCTGCGCATGGCCTCGAGCAGCGACAGGGTTCCGGCGAAGTTGTTGCGGTAGTAGAGCGACGGGTCCGCGACCGACTCGTTGACCAGGGCGTAGGCGGCGAAGTGCAGCACGGCCTCGATGCGTCGGTCACGGAGCAATGTCGTGAGGCCCCGCTCGTCGGCGAGCGCGCCCCGCACCAGCAGCTCGGCGGGGACCGCCGTCGCGTGGCCCCGCGAGAGGTCGTCGTAGACCACCACCTCATGACCCTGCGAGACCAGCGCAGCGACCGCGTGGCTTCCGACGTACCCCGCGCCGCCCGTGACGAGCACCCTCAAGACACCATCCTCCGACCGCTGCTGGCGGAAATCCGGTCCCTCAGCTCGATCACGGTGCGTGGACGCGGTCGCGCGGTCGCACTCTCGGCCATGCGGCGGGGCATCCGGCTCGATCCGGTGGTCCGACGCGCACGCTATCACCGCGGGCACGCGCGCGGCAAGCGCATGGCCTCCGACCGCGGCAGCGGATCTGGTAGCATCACGCCGCCTCTTCAGCGGAGACGTGCGCTTGGCTTCCCAGCAAGACGCGGCCGTCCGACAGCGAATCGACGAGCTCGTCGCCGCAATCAATCGACACGACCGGCTCTACTACGTCGAAGACCGGCCGGAGATCTCCGACGCCGAGTACGACCGCTTGCTGCGCGAGCTGAAGGAGCTGGAGAGCGCACATCCCGACGCGGCGCGTCCCGACTCCCCGACCCAGCGGGTCGGCGCGACGCCAGCCGAGGGCTTCGCCGAGGTCCTGCACCGCGTGCCCATGCTGTCCCTCGACAACGCCATGGGCCGCGACGAATGGATCGCGTTCGACGAGCGGATTCGACGCCTGCTCGAGACGCCTAACCCGGTGGAGTACCTGGGTGAGCCGAAGCTCGACGGCGCCGGCATCGAGCTGGTGTACGAGTCCGGGCGGCTGGCGGTGGGCTCGACCCGGGGGGACGGCGTTCGGGGCGAGGACGTCACCGCGAACCTCCTCGAGAGCCGCAGCATCCCCCTCGCACTCGACGCCGCTGGAGACCCGCCAGCCGAGCGGGTGTCCGTGCGCGGCGAGATCGCCCTGCCGATCGCCGCCTTCGAGCGCCTCAACACCCGGCGCCTCGAGCGCGAACAGGAGCTGTTCGCGAACCCCCGCAACGCCGCCGCGGGGTCGCTGCGCCAGCTCCATGACATCGACCGGCAGCGGCTGCGGGCACTCGAGTTCCGGGCGTACGCCGTCGGAGAGGGGCTGCCGGACGGCGTCGAGACCCAGGCCGACGTGATCGCGCTGCTGGCCGGCTGGGGCTTCCTCGTGAGCGAGCCCACGGCGATCTGCCGGGGAGCGGACGAGGTGTGGGCATACCACGAGCGCATGCTCGCCGACCGCGACGAACAGCGCATCGAGATCGACGGCAGCGTCTTCAAGGTGAACCGGCTCGCTTTCCAGTCCGAGCTCGGATCGCTCACGCGCGCGCCGCGCTGGGCGATCGCCATCAAGTTCCCGCCCCAGCAGGAGACCACGACCGTCGAGGCGATCGACGTCCAGGTGGGCCGGACGGGCGCCCTCACCCCGGTGGCCGTGCTCGCAGCGATCCACGTGGGCGGCGTGACCGTCACCCGCGCCTCCCTCCACAACCAGGACGAGATCGACCGCAAGGACATCCGGATCGGAGACACGGTGGTGGTCCAGCGGGCCGGAGATGTGATCCCCCAGGTCGTCAAGGTGGTCCCGTCGAAACGACCGGCCCGCACCCGGAGGTTCCGCCTGCCAGCCCGCTGTCCGGTCTGCAACGCCAGGGCGGTGCGCCTCGAGGATGAGGTCGTGACCCGCTGCCCGAACCTCGACTGCCCCGCCCAGATCAAGAACAACCTGCGCCTGCTGGCCAGCCGCGGCGCCCTCGACATCGAGGGGCTCGGCGAGAAGATCGTGGAGCAGATCGTCGACGAGGGCCTGGTGACACGGCTGTCGGATCTCTTCGCGCTCGACACTGCGACACTCGCGGGACTCGAGCGGATGGGCGAGAAGTCCGCGGCCAACCTCGTGGCGAAACTGGAAAGTGCACGCCAGACGACGCTCACGTGCTTCCTCATCGCCCTCGGCATCCGCCACGTCGGCGAAGGGGTGGCCGAGCTGCTGGCGCGCCACTTCGGCGACCTCGACCCGATCCTCGCCGCGTCTCGCGAGGAGCTGGAGGCGATCGAGGGAATCGGGCCGACCATCGCCGAAAGCATCCAGCGCTTCTTTGCGGACGCCCGCAACACGGAAGAGGTGCGGCGCCTGCGCGACCTCGGCGTCCGCTGGGAAGCGGGCGAGCCCCGGGGCGCCGTCGACGGACCCCTTCTCGGCAAGACCTTCGTGTTGACCGGGACGCTCGAAGGGCTCACGCGCACCGCTGCAAAGCGCCGCATCGAGGGGCTCGGCGGCAAGGTCACGTCGGCCCTCTCCAAGAAGACCGACTTCCTCGTGGCCGGCGCGGCGGGCGGCAGCAAGCGCGCCAAGGCCGAGAAGCTCGGCGTGGAGATCCTCGACCAGGCCGCCTTCGAGAAGCTCCTGGCCGACCCCTCATGAGGACGGTTCGCGAAGCGCCACCACGCGGGCGTAGACATCGCGGCGCGGCAGCCCGCTGTCGCGGGAGAGCTCCGAGGCGATCTCCTTCACCGGTCGACCGGCGGACAGCGCCTCGCGAATGGCGTCGTCGAGATCTCCGACGTCCGGGCGTGCACCCCCGTCGGGGGCGCCGGCCACCACCAGCGTGATCTCCCCCCGCGCTCCGTCCGCGAAGCGCTGCGCCAGCTCCGCGAGCGTTCCGCGCACGACCTCTTCGTGGAGCTTCGTCAGCTCCCGGGCGACGCAGGCCGCGCGCTCGCCGAGAACCTCATCCAGCTCCTTCAGCGTGGCGGCGACCCTCCGCGGCGACTCGAACAGCACCAGCGTCTCCGGTCGATCGCGATGGGCGGCAATCCGCTTGCGGCGGGCGCCGGCCTTGCGCGGCAGGAAGCCCAGGAACACGAACTGCTCGCACGGCAGCCCCGACACCGACAGGGCCGCGAGCACGGCCGAGGCGCCGGGCACCGCCGTCACGCGGTGTCCGGCGGCCGCGACGGCGGCGGCCAGACGCCCGCCGGGATCCGAGACCAGCGGGGTACCCGCGTCGCAGACGAGGGCGACGGACCCGCTCCCCTCGAGCGCGGCGAGGACGCGCCCGATGCGCGCGGCCTCGTTGTGCGCGTGCAGCGACAGCGGGCGCGCGGCGATGCCGTGGTGCTGCAAGAGCGTGCGCGTGTGGCGGGTGTCCTCGGCGAGGAGAAGATCCACTTCGCGCAGCACCGCCACGGCGCGCGGGCTCAGGTCCTCGAGGTTTCCAATGGGCGTGGCGACGAGGTGCAGCGTGCCCATCAACCGCACCGTTCCGGGTACA
>JBHHVG010000097.1:0-8932 GCA_046754165.1 Myxococcota bacterium | reverse complement strand
TGGGCTTCCCGTTCATCTTTCGCGGCGCCCTCGACGTCCGCGCCCGCACCATCAACGAGGACATGAAGCGCGCAGCCGTGATGGCCCTGGTCGAGGTCGCCCGCCTCGGCGAGGAGATCCCCCAATCGGTTCGGGAGGCCTATCCCGACGACACCTTCGACTTCGGCCGTCAGTACATCATCCCGAAGCCGTTCGACCCGCGGGTGTTGATCTACATCGCGCCGGCGGTCGCCAAGGCGGCGATGGACAGCGGCGTCGCCCGCGTGAAGCTCAACCTGGTCGAGTACAGCCGACATCTCGAGCAGATCGTCGGAGCCCTCGCCAACCTCTGATCGCCGCCGGCAGCAGCACAGCGTCGCCGGAGGCCCGGATGTTCCGCAAGATCCTGATCGCCAACCGCGGCGAGATCGCCGTCCGCATTGCCCGGGCCTGTCGCGAGCTCGGCGTGCCGTCGGTCTCCATCTTCTCGGACGCGGACCGCGACGCGCTGCATGTGCGGGTCGCGGACGAGGCAATGCACTGCGGCCCGGCGCCGGCGCGCGAATCCTATCTCGACGCGGATCGGGTGATCGCCGCGGCCCGCGCGGCCGGCGCCGACGCCATCCACCCGGGCTACGGCTTCCTCTCGGAGAATGGCGACTTCGCGGATCGCTGCGCCGACGAGGAGATCGCCTTCATCGGGCCGTCCAGTGACGTCCTCCGCTCGATGGGCGACAAGATCACCAGCCGCCAGATGGCCCAGCGCGCCGGTGTGCCCATCGTTCCCGGTGCGACGGAGATCGTCAGCCCGGAGCGCGCGCGGGACATCGCGCTCGACGTCGGCTTCCCGGTGATGGTGAAAGCGAGCGCCGGGGGGGGTGGACGGGGTCTGCGGCGGGTCGACGGAGAGGCGGAGCTGGCGGCGGCGTTCGAACGCGCCCGCAGCGAGGCCGCGGCGTCCTTCGGAGACGCGGGCGTGTACATCGAGAAGGTCGTGGAGCCCACACGTCACATCGAGATCCAGATCCTGGCCGACCGCTACGGCAACGCCGTCCACCTCTTCGAGCGCGAGTGCTCGATCCAGCGGCGCCACCAGAAGCTGGTCGAGGAGGCTCCGGCCAACGGCCTCTCCGACGACCTGCGCGAGCGAATGAGCCGCGCGGCGCTCGCGATGGTCCGGGCCGTCGGCTACGTCGGCGCCGGTACCTGCGAGTTTCTGCTCGACGCGTTCGGCGCCTTCACCTTCCTCGAAATGAACACCCGGGTGCAGGTCGAGCACGCGGTGACCGAGGAGATCACCGGGGTCGACATCGTCAAGCAGATGATCCGCATCGGCGCCGGCGAGCCCCTCGACCTCGACCCCGCCGTCCTGGCGATTCGCGGCCACAGCATCGAGGCGCGCATATACGCAGAGGATCCCGCCAGGGGCTTCCTGCCGTGCCCCGGAAAGATCGCGGCCTACCGGCCGCCGGGCGGATTCGGAGTCCGGGTCGACAGCGGAGTCCAGTCCGGCTCGACGGTCAGCGTGCACTACGACCCGATGCTGGCGAAGCTCGTGGTCTGGGGCGGCGACCGCACCGAGGCCATCGCGCGACTCGAGCGCGCACTCGCCGAGTTTCGCATCGACGGCATTCGCACGACCCTGCCGTTTCACCGCGCCGTCGCGCGCCACCCGGCGTTTCGCGCGGGCCACTACGACACTGGCTTCGTCGATGCGCACTGGTCTCCCGACGGCGCGGGATCCGTAGCGGAGCGGCGTAGTGCGCTGCAGGTCGCCCGTGTGGTCGCCGCTGCCGCGCTCCACGATCGCGGAGAGGCTGGCGACGAGTTCGCGACGATCTCGGTCGCCGAGAAATCCAGCGGAACGCTGGCCGTTGCGTTGCGCGCGACGGGCCCCGGGCGTTATGAAGCGCGCTGCGGCGACGAGCCCGTCCACTTCGACGTCGTGCTGCGTGCGGGCGCTTCGGCGTCGGTCCTGGCCGACGGTGCACAGTGCGAGGCGTCCGTCACCTCCGCAAGGAACGGCTCGCTCGACGTCGAGTCGGCCGGCTACACGTTCCGCTTCGAGCTCGCCTAGGCGAGGTCGTCGCCGGTCTTCGCCTTGCCGGCCTCGCGACTGCGGCCGGCGCCGAAGAGGTAGGCGACGGCGACGCCCAGCAGGTAGAGCGCCACCATCGGGACCGCCAGGAAGATCTGGCTCACCCAGTCCGGGGGCGTGAGGATGGCCGCCGTCACGAAGACCCCCAGCACCGCGTACGGAGTGCCGCGCAGCAGCGTCGGCGCGTCGACGATGCCCGCCACCGCCAGGAAGAACACCAACACCGGCAGCTCGAAGGCCACGCCGAAGGCGAGGAGAAGGCGAGTGGTCAGGGCGAACACCTCGCGCATGGTCCATGCGGACTGCACGAAGTCGCTGTCGAACTGCGTGAAGAAGTCGAACATCAGGGGAAAGACCATCGTGTATCCGAAGCCGGCACCCGCGGTGAACAGCAGCGTCGAGACCGCCACGAAGGGCACGACGGCGTGGCGCTCGGACGGGTAGAGACCCGGCGACACGAAGCGCCACGCCTGCCAGAAGATCACGGGCAGCGCAAGCATGAAGCCAGCCAGGACGGCGCATTTCAAGTAGGTGAAGAAGATCTCGGTGGGGGCGATGGCCTGGAGCACCCGCTCGCCGCCGCCGAGCGCGCTCACCGCCGGCTCCAGCAGCCGCCCGAAGATTTCTTCGCTGAAGTTCCAGGCGATCAGCGCGCCGGCGACCCAGGCAGCGAGGACGCGGAAGATGCGGTTGCGGAGCTCGGCGAGATGATCCGTCAGCGGCAGCTTGACGTCAGCCACCTGAGCTCTCCGAGGCCTTCGGGCCGGCCCCGTCGTTGCCATCGGACTCCGGCGCAGCCTCCGCCGGTGCCTCCTCCTCTACGGGCTGCCCCGCGTCGAGCGGATCGATGCGGGCTTCCTCGGCGACGTCGAGGAACTCGCGGCGCATGTCCGTCGAGGCGCGCCGGAACTCGGCAAGGCCGCGGCCCAGCGAGCGGGCCAGCTCGGGCAGGCGCTTCGGGCCGAGGACCAGAAGTCCGACGACCAGGATCACCAGCAGTTCCGTCATACCGATGCCGAACACAGCGAACGGAAGCTAGCAATTCGGGGACGGCTCGCGGAGGGCCCAGACGGGCGTCCGAGGCCCCCCGCGAGCACCCCCCATCAGACTCCCAGGCGTCGCAACATCTCTCCGCCGGCCGATCGCCGGGAGGGCGCCGAGGCGCGGGACCGCGCCGCCGGGGTGAGCAGCTCGATACCGAGCCAGTGGCGGCCATCGCGCTCGGAGCTGGTCCACACGACGCGTCCGATGCGCGCTCCGCCGGGCCGGCCCTCGAGGCAGCGGACGTCGAGTCGAAGCAGGGCGCCCACGTCCTCGCAGCGGTCCACGCCCAGGCACAGGCCCGACCGCGAGATGTCGCGGGTAAAGCCCAGCTGCAGCTGGGTCTCCGGGGCTGTGCGGGGAAAGCTCGAGTACTCGACGACGCGCACCACGTCTTCCCGCTCTTCGCGGCGGACTCCCGTGATGACGGTCTCGACGTTGCCGGCTGCTGCCATGATCTCGCCTCGCTAGCTCGCGACCGCGTCGCCCGCGGCGGCGGCCTCGGAATCGGAGAAGATGTCGGCCACCAGCTCCGGATCTACGTCGCACACGCCGGTCTGGAGGATCGCGATGAACTCCTTGACCAGGTCCGGATCGAATTGGCTGCCGGCGAAACGCTTGAACTCGGCGAAGATGGCGTCGCGCCCCAGGGCGTCGCGGTAGGGGCGGTCGCTCGCCATGGTGTCGAAGGCGTCGCAAATGGCGATGATGCGGGCCTCGATCGGGATCTCGTCGCCGGACAGACCGTCCGGATAGCCATTTCCGTCCCACCACTCGTGATGGTGGTGGATGGCGCGGGTGACGGCCGCCGGGATGTCGAGGGGCTTCAGCAGCCGGCTCCCGATGGCCGAATGCTGCTCGATGACCTGGCGCTCGGGCGGTGTCAGCGCGCCCTCGCGCATCAGCAGGTCGGTGGGTACACCCACCTTGCCGATGTCGTGAAGGAAGGCGGCGATGCGCATCCGTACCTGGTCGTCGGCGGAGAGGCACAACCGGTCCGCGATCAGGCCGGCGTAGTAGGCCACCCGACGCGCGTGGCCTCGCATGAAGTGGTCCTTTGTCTCGATGGTCTCCGCGAGCACTTCGAGGAACTCGAGGGTGCGCAGTGGATCGAGGGAGTCGCCCTCGGCGCTCCCACTCTCTTCGAAGATTCCACCGAGACGGCCCTTCAGCTTCTGGCTGCGGTGGACATCGCTCAAGATCGCGTGCGCGTCCCGCTCGCGGCCCACCAGGCTGCCGAGCTCCTCGAGGAAGGCGGACAGGCGCTTGCGCGCTTGCTGCCGCGCCAACGCGCGGGTGACCGATGCCGAGACGCGCACGACGTCGAAGGGCTTCTGGAGGAAGTCGCAGATCCCGTGGCGAATGCCCGCGGTGGCGCTCTCGATGGTGCCGCAGCCGGTGATCACGATGATCTCGACGCTCGGGTGATCGCTGCGAATCGTCTGCATCAGCTCGAGGCCCTTGATGCCCGGCATGTTGAGATCGAGGGTCGCGAGATCGACTTTCTCGGTGCTGAGGATCTCGAGGGCTTCCGCCCCGCTGCTGGCCTGGAGCACGCGGTGGGTCGGGGACAGGATCATGCGAAGGGATTCCCGCGGTCCCCGCTCGTCGTCGACCACCAGCACGGTGGCGCGATCGATGTTCTCGTCCATGAGAAGCTCCACTCGTCCGTCGACCGGGATCCCATCGCAAGGCTCGTGCCGAATCCCCCCAGATCTGTGGCTGATATCCCAAGTGTTTGGAATTTCATCGGATTCTTGGTGCGCACCGGGTTGCCAGGCGGTGCAGAAAATGCGCGCTGAGCGTTCCGATCGGTACACGGATTCCGCGTCAGTGCCACAATCCATTGATTTTGGAAGGATTTCTGACTGTGTTCGGATCGGAACAGGCCGTGCAGGAAGGTCCGACCGCGTGGGCTTCGCTGCTGGCCGCTATCCGCCCGAGGGCTTCAGCCCGCAGCGATCCATGCGCAGCTTCAGCGACCGCCGGGTGATCTGGAGCCGCTCCGCGGCCTGGGTCTGGTTCCAGCCCGCGACCTCGAGGGCTTCGAGCAGGAGGGTCCGCTCGAAATCCCGGGTGGCCGCCTCGAAGCCCAGGCGGCCGGATCTCACCGCCTCGCGGAGCCCTTCGGCATGCCCGGCCCGAACGGCGCTCGCGGGCAGGTCGGCGACCTCGAGCACGTCCCCCTCGGCCAGGGCGACGGCGTGCTCGATGGCGTTCGCGAGCTCCCGCACGTTGCCCGGCCACGGGTAGCGCTCCAGCACCGAGAGGGCCTCCCGCGAGATCTTGCGCGGCCCGCGCCCGGCCTCCTCCCGCGCGCGCGCGAGAAAGTGCTCGGCCAGGGGGCGGATGTCTTCGCGCCGCTCCTGGAGATCCGGCAGCTCGATCGGCACCACGTGGATGCGGTAGAAGAGGTCGGCGCGGAAGCGCCCCGCGGCCACGTCCCGCTCCAGATCGCGGTTCGTCGCCGCGATCACGCGCACGTCCACGTCGATCTGCTGCTGACCGCCGACCCGCTCGAAACGCCGCTCTTGGAGCGCTCGCAGGAACTTCGCCTGGACCGCCTCGGACAGCTCGCCGATCTCGTCGAGAAAGAGGGTGCCGCCGCTGGCCGCCTCGAACTTGCCGACACGGCGCTCCACCGCGTCGGTGAAGGCGCCGCGCTCGTGGCCGAAGAGCTCGCTCTCGATCAAGTTGTCGGGAATCGCCGCGCAGTTGACGGCCACGAAGGGCCCGGCACTGCGATCGCCGAGGTCGTGGATGGCGCGGGCGACGAGCTCCTTGCCGGTTCCGCTCGCACCGGAGACGAGTACCGTCGCCCGCGATCCGGCAACGCGGCGGATGGTGTGGAAGATCTCCTGCATGCGCTCACTGCGGCCGAGCAGGCCGCCGAGGCGCTCCTTGCCCTCGACCACGGCGCGCAGCCGCACGACTTCGTCTTCGAGCGCCCGCCGCTCGAGCAGCTGCTGGACCTTGATCCGCAGCGCGTCCACCTCGAAGGGCTTGGTCACGTAGTCGGCGGCACCGAGCTTCATGGCTTCGACGGCGGTGGTGACCGTCTTGGTCGCGGTGAGAACCACGATGGTCGGCGGGTTGTCGCCGGCCGACACCTCGCCCAGCAGATCGAATCCGCTGCGTCCCGGCATGACGAGGTCGAGCAGCACGAGGTCCGGAGGGCTGTCGGCGATCGCGCGCAGGCCCTCGTCCACGCTGGCCGCGGTCGCGACGTCGCAGTCGTGCTTGAGCAGCATGCGCAGCGACTCGCGCACTCCGGGCTCGTCGTCCACCACAAGGACTCGCGGCATCGTCGAAGCGTAACAGAGACTCGGCGGAGCGATCACCGCCCGGGCGGTCAGCCGGGGGCGGGCAGGTCGAGGACCAGGACGGTCTCGTCGGCGTCGCCGGCGTGCACGGCCAGGGATCCGCCGTGGGCGCGGGCGACGACTTCCGCCAGCGAAAACTCGATGGCGTTTTCCGCCGGCGTGACGCCCGCCACCTTGCGGACGCTTCGCCCGCCGCCTCGCGGACCGTTGAAGCGCACGAGCACCCGCAGTGAGGGTTGGCCCTGCAGTCCCGCGTCGTGGTGCCGCGACGCGAAGTACACGTCGCCCCGCTCCGGAGCGAGCTCCAGGCATTTGCGCAGCAGGCCGTCGAATGCCGTGCGCAGCTGCAGCGGGTCGCCGAGGGCGAGGGGCTGCTCCCGGTCGAGCTCTTTCAACACCAGCAGGTGCCTCCGGTGGATCAGGTCGCGTCGCAGATCGAGCAGCTCCTCGAGCATGCCCGCCACGTCGACCGGCTCGCACAGCGGAGGCTCGAGGGCCGCGAACTGGGCCAGCGCGCCGACGGCTTCGTCGATGCGTTCGACGCCGCTCCCGACCAGCTCGACGAAGCGTGCGCGGAACTCCGGATCCTGGTGGTCCCGCGGCAACAGCTCGGCGAAGGTCCGGATCGTCGTCAGCGGATTGCGAATCTCGTGCTCGACCGCGCCGATCATCCGCCGCAGCGCGCCGTCCGACGGTGCCTCGGGCTCGATCACCGCGTGCAGCTCGTCGAGGGCCTCCGGCTCCGCGGTCGCGGTGACGACGGGAACCTCCGTGTCGTCGTCGAGCGGCGCACCGAGGTCGTCGTCGGCCAGCGGGGCGAAGGCGGCGCCCTCGAGCCGGAGATCCTGGGCCCCGAGAGGGTCCGCCGGGCTCGCGAGCAGGGTCTGCACCACCGTGTCTTCGAGCTCGCGCAGGTTCCCGGGCCACGGATACTCCTCGAGCACCGCGAGGGCGTCCTCTCCGAAGCGGCGCGGACGCTCTCCCCGGGCGGCGCACCAGGACTGGCAGGTGTCCGCGACGAAGGGTGCGATCAGCGCCGTCCGGTCGCGCACTGGTGGGATCGCCAGACGGAAGCGGTCGAGCGCCCGGCGCAGGCCCTCCTCGAGGCCGGCGCCGCCGCTGCCCGCGGTGCCGATCCAGCGCGCGCACCCGGCGTTCAGCACTCCGGGCGGCAGCCCGTAGTCGATCCAGCCGCGGATCCGCTGCTGGGTCGCCGCCGGCAGCTCGTCCACGCCTTCGAGCAGCAGGCTGCAGCCGGCCGGGGTCGCCGGAAACCGGAGTCCCTGGGCCTCGATGGCATCCAGCAGCTCCTCGGGGCGGGTCTCCCGAGAGCCCACCAGCTGGATCAGTGGGCTGGACGCCGTCCCGCTGAAGCTGTGCACGTAGCGGGCGAGCAGCCCGCGGCCCGTACCGGCCTCGCCGCAGATGAACACGTGGACGTCGGCGAGGCGCGGGTCGAGGATGCGCAGCAGCTCGGGAAGCTCGAGGTCCGCGAACCAGCGCGCGAAACGTTCGCTGAGTGCATCCCGCAGCGGGCGCGCAGACAGGGGCGCCGCCCCGCCGCCCGCCGGCTCGAGCGGAGCCCGCACCATCTCGCGCAGGGTGCGGGCGTCTGGCGGGTATGCGAGAACCACCCGGTCGAGGGTGTCGAAAAGGCGCCGCGCCCGCTCGACGTCGGTGCGCCGCGGCAGCAGCACCCAATGCGCTCCCGGCAGCCGCGGGGCGGAGCGGTGCGCGAACTGAAGCTCCGCTTCGTAGTCGTCGTCCAATCCCAGCAGCACCACGTCCGCCGGCGGGGCGTTCGCGAGCGCCGGATCGGAGGGTGCCGCCTGCACCGCAGACTCGCCCACGCCCGCGAGGCGCGCGAGGGCCGCGCGAACCCGCTTCTCGCGATGGATGATCCAGACGGTGGTCATGGGTACCTGCCTGCGCGTTCTCGTGTCGAGGGGCTGCGCCGGAACGCGCGCGTGCCACCCCGTCCGATACTCGCGGCAATCTCCGTGCCAAACGCATCCGATCGGAAGCGGAACCGCAGCTGTCGGGGCAACTCGCGGGAATCGGGGGGAATTGAGTGGCGTCCCGGAGGGCCACGGCCTTGCCGGCGAGCGACGATTCCCGCCGGCGAGGGTCAAATAATGGGAAAATTTTTCCACCATACGAGACCCGTTGATCCCGTCCGGACGGTCTGCGAGAGTAGAGTTCCCGCGGGTCGACAGGGGGGGCGCGTGGCCGTCATCGACCATGGACCGCAGGTCCACTTGCGCAACTGGTTCGATCGCCCGTACGACGACGCCATCTCGGCCGCCAGGACGTGTTACGCGCAGCGTGTGATCGGGTCGTCCGAGATCACGGATCGTCAGCGCCGCACCATCGGGCCACTCACCTTCGACGGCGGACATCACACCGTCTACCAACACGCGACCTTCGAGTTCAGCCTGTCGGGTATCTCCCGTCAACTGGTCTGGTCGTACCTGCACGGCTTCCCCTTCTA
>JBHHVG010000096.1:0-8947 GCA_046754165.1 Myxococcota bacterium | reverse complement strand
GCGCGCCCGGGGGGCCGCCCCGCGCCATGTGTTCCCAGGGTCCGTCGCGAAACGCCGGCATCACGCCACCGAACACGGCGATGGCGGCGAGCGCAGAGACGGAGGCCAACGCCATGCCGACCCGCCGTTCTCCCAGCACCGCCACGGCATAGAGCGCGAGCCCGAGAGTCGTCGCGACGGCGAGCTCCTTGGTCGCGAGCAACAGCGCCACGCAGATCCACAGACCGCGCCGCGATCCGCTGTGCAGGCAGAGCAGCGCGCCGGCGACCAGAGGCATGCCCAGCGTCGAGGGATGGAAGTCGTGGTACAGCGCGCTCCACATCGGCCGGTAGCAGAGGAAGAGAGCGAGGCAGCCGGGTGCGAACCAATGGCCGGCAACGTCCGCAACGGAGCTCCCGATGCGTTCGAAGACGCGCATCAGCAGCGCAAAGGTCGCGCCGACGGCGAGGGCCTGAGCGACCAACAACCACAGCGCGCTCGGCGCGAAGGCGTAGAGCGGCGCGAACACCGCCATGATCGGCGAGAAGTGCTCGCCGAGGTGGTGCGTCCGCAGAACGTCGCTGTAGAAGCCGGCGCCGTTCGCGACGTTCCACACGACGTTCGAGTAGATTCCCGTGTCGAAATCGTCGACGTGAAACGACAGGTACTCACACAGCTTGAGCGCCACCAGGAAGGCGGAGAATCCCGAGACGGCGACCGTCTCTGCGACTCGCCGCCGCACGGCTACAGCAGGATCCCGGCGATGCAGGCCGTCATGAAGGTCGCGAGGGTTCCCGAGAGAATCGACCGCAGACCGAGCTCGGCGACCTCCGGCCGCCGCGAGGGAGCGATGCCGCCGATGCCGCCGAGCAGGATCGCCAGGGAACCGAAGTTTGCGAAGCCACACAGGGCGTAGGAGGCGATCATCGCCGAGCGCGGCTGGATCGCGCCGCTGCGGATCAGCTCCGACAGGTCGAGGTAGGCCAGGAACTCGTTGAGCACCGTCTTGACGCCGAGCAACGAGCCGATCTGCGCCGCGTCCACCCAGGGAATTCCCAGCAGCCAGGCCATCGGCGCCAGCAGCGCGCCGAGGATGTGTTCGAGCGTCAGGTGCTCGATGCCGGCCCAGAGCCCGAGTGTTCCGAGGCCGTCGTTCACCATGGCGATCAGCGCCACGAAGGCGATGAGCATGGCGCCGATGTAGGCCGCCAGTCGCAGGCCGGCGGTGGCGCCCTCGGCGGCGGCATCGAACACGTTGACGGCAAGATGTTCGTCTGCTGCGTGAGTCGAGGCTGCGGTCGCCGGGACGGCGGTCTCGGGTACCATGACCTTGGCGATCAGGATGCCCGCCGGTGCCGACAGCAGGCTGGCGGTCGCCAGATGTCCCGCGTAGTCGCTGCTTCCGAGAATCTTGACGTAGGCGAGCATCACGGATCCGGCGACCGTCGACATGCCGACCGTCATGAGGCTGAAGAGCTCGGAGCGGGTCATTCGCTCGAGATAAGGCCGCACGATCATCGCCGACTCGGTGAGTCCCACGAAGATGTTTCCGATCGCCGCGAGACTCTCGGCACCAGAGATGCCCATCGTGCGCGACAACGCCCAGGCGAGGCCGTCGACCACGCGCTGCATGATGCCTAGGTGGTAGAGCACGGCGAGCAGGCTGCCCATGAAGATGATGATCGGCAGCACCTCGATCGCGAACGAGAACTCACCGGGGACCAGATCTCCGAAGACGAACTCGGTGCCAGCGTCTACGTATCGGGACAGCGCCGCGGTGACCAGGCGCATGGCTTCGAAGAAGACGCCGCCGACGGCGGTCTTGAGGAGGAGCACGGCCAACGCGAGCTGGAGGCCGAGGCCCCAGGCGACGGTGCGCCACGGCATGGCGCGGCGGTCGCTGGAGCACAGCCAGGCCGTGCCGATCATCACCAGCAGACCGGCGACCGAGGCGAAGCGGTTCGGCAGATCCGTCACGGTGTCGGCCCCCCGCGCAGCGCTGCCGCCAGCAGGCCGGCCGCGATCGCGGGATCTTCGGCAGCCACGACGGCCGAGATCACCGCCGCCCCAGCAGCGCCACTGGCGAAGATGTCCGACGCGTTGTCGAGCCCGATACCGCCGATGGCGACGAGGGGCCGTGGCGCGGCGATCCGCACGGCATCGGCCAGCATCGCCAGGCCGCGCGCCTCGTACGGTGAATCCACCGAACGGGTCTCGAACACAGGCCCGAAGGCGACGTAGTCGACGGGCTCGGCGGCGGCGGCCCTGGCCTGGGCCAGGGTGTGGGTGGAGCGGCCGACCAACAGCGTCTCGCGCACGGCCGGTGGAATCCCCGCCGGGGGTACGTCGTCCTGCCCGAGGTGCACACCGTCGGCGTCCGCAACCAGCGCGAGGTCGAAGCGGTCGTTCATGAAGAAGAGGCAGCCGCAGGCGCGCGTGATCGCGCGGATCTCCTCGGCCCACGCCAGGGTCTGCCGGTCGAGAGCCCGCTTGGCCCGCAGCTGCACGACGGCGGCGCCGCCTTCGCAGGCGAGGCGCGCCTGCTCGACGGGGTCGAGGTTCCAGCGCGGGTCGTCGTCGGCCAGAACGAACAGACCCTTCAAGCGCTTGCCCGGCCTCGGGCGGTGGGTGCTCAATTGCGTCCGGGGACGTCGATCCCCAGCTCGGAGATCTTCTTGCGCAGCGTGTTGCGGTTGATGCCGAGCAGGGCCGCCGCACGGATCTGGTTGCCCTCGGTTTGCGCGAGCACCGTTTCGATCAGCGGACGTTCTACGCGCCCGAGGATGTCGCGGTAGATGTCCCGGGTAGCTCCGTCGGCCAGGGCCGAACGAACGCTCTGCTCGACCAGATCCGTCAAGCCGCCTATCGCCTGGCCGACCGGCGCCTCGGCGCGCAGGAAGTCGAAGTCTTCGGGCTGCAACACGTCGCTATTGGTCAGCACGAGTGCGCGCTTGACCGCGTTCTCCAGCTCGCGCACGTTTCCGGGCCAGTCGTGATCGCAAAGGAACGCGACGGCGGCATCGGCGAGAAATGGGTCGCCGTCGGAGAGCTCCTCCCTGTAGCGGGCGATGAAGTGCTCGGCGAGGCTCGGGATGTCGTCTCGCCGCTCGTTCAGGCGTGGGATGTACAGCGGAACGACGCGCAGCCGGTAGAGCAGGTCCTCACGAAACGCGCCGGTCTTGGCCGCTTCGTCCACGTTCCGGTGCGTGGCCGCGATGATGCGGACGTCGATCTCGCACGGCTCGCTGCCGCCGACCGGCGTGACCTCGTCGCTCTGGAGAACCCGCAGCAGCTTGGCCTGGAGATCGACCGGCATGTCGCCGATCTCGTCGAGGAAGAGGGTTCCCCCGCTGGCTTCGCGAAAACGCCCCCGACGCGCGCCGACAGCGCCGGTGAAAGCACCGCGCTCGTGGCCGAACAGCTCACTCTCGAGCAACTCGCTCGGAATCGCGGCGGTATTGACGGCGATGAATGGACCCTCGGCGCGGGCGCTCGCGGCGTGGATCGCCCGGGCGACGAGCTCCTTGCCGGTACCGCTGTCTCCAGTGATCAGCACCGAGACATCGCGCGCCGCAACTCGCCCGACGGTCTTGAAGATCTCGAGCATGGCGCTGCTCTTGCCGACGAGCCTGTCTCCCGGGACGCTGCGTCGCCCGACCTCGCGCCGCAGCTCGCGAATTTCCCGCTCGAGAGACCGCGTGCGGTGCACCTTGTGCGCCAGCAACTTGACCTCGGCGACCCCGAAGGGCTTGACGAGATAATCGAGGGCGCCCCGCTTCATGGCTTCGACCGCGTTCTCGAACGTATTCTGGGCGGTGATGATCACGATCGACGTCTCGGAGCCGATTGCGGCCATGCGGTCCAGGACCTCCAGGCCCGTCAGGCCCGGCATGCGAATGTCGATGAACGCGAGCTGGAATCCGCCGGTGGTCAACAGCTCCACGGCGGATCCCCCGTCGCCGACCTCGACCACCTCGAATCCCTCCTCCTCGAGGGTCTCGCGCAGGACGAAACGGATCGTCGGCTCGTCGTCGGCGACGAGCACGCGCAGTCGATCGGAGCTCACGGTTCGGGTCTCTGGAGCGGCAGCGCGACGTTGACGGTCGTTCCCTCGCCCACGCTGCTCTCGATTCGCAGCGTCCCGCCGTGCCGCGACACCCTGTTGCGCGAGACCGCGAGGCCGAGGCCGAGGCCAGTGCCGTCGGGCCGAGTGGTGAAGAACGGTGTGCCGAGCTTGTGCAGCACGTTCGCCGGGATGCCGGGGCCGTCGTCCCGGAAGGCCACGACCAGGGTCGGGATCGGCGCGCCCCGGGAGGTGGAGAGACGCTGGTCGACGGGCATGCGAGTGCGGACCGTGAGCGTTCCGCCTCGGGACTCCATGGCCTGGGCCGCATTGCGTGACAGATTGAGGAACACCTGGGCGAGGCGGTCGCCGTCTGCCAGCAGCTCCGGAATCGACGGATCGTATACGCGCTCGATGGTGAGGCCCTCACCGACCGAATCGAGAGAGAGCAGTTCGAGCACCTCGTCGAGCACGCGGTGGATGTTGATCGGCGCGTAACGCATCGCGTCGCCGGGGGTGAAGACCATGAGATCGTCGACCAGGCTCGCGATGCGCTGCACCTCGCGCACGATCATCTCACTGATCTCACGGGTCTTGGGGTCGGCCGTGCGCGCGATCAGGAGCTCCGCCGCGCCCTGGATCCCGCCCAGGGGATTCTTGACTTCGTGGGCAATGCCCGCCGCGATTCGCCCGAACGCGGTCATGTTCTCGCGATCGTCGACCAGCTCTTCGAGGCTCTTCTGGATGGTGCGGTCGCGCAGCACCAGTACGGCGCCGGTGGGTGGCCCCGCGTCTCCGAAGAGCGGAGACGCCGCGACGTCGATGACGACGTCGTCGTCGTAACGGCGTTCGATGCAAAGCTCGCCTTCGCTGGCCGAACCGCCGCCGTCGATCACCGTGCGTGTCAGCTTCGGAATGGAGTGCTGCGACGGGAACAGATCGGCGAGAGGGCGGTGGATCGCGGCCTCCGAAGAGGTTTCGAGTATGCGGCACGCCGCGGAGTTCAACAGCTCGACACGGCCGTCGACGTCGACCACCACGATGCCAGCCAATACGGCGTCGAGGACACCCGTGAGGTCGCGTCCCATCTCAGGCGGCCCGTTCTTCGCCGGCGAAGAACTCGTGGGGGAGACTCAGGATCGCGTCTAGGCGCGATGATCCGAGCGCCGCCTGCCGAAATCGACTTCCCCCGCGCATTCCCTTCGAATAGGCCGCGACGTATTTCTTCAGATTCGCGGCGAACGTCCGCGAGTCGGAAAATGCCTGGCCCATCAACTCGACGTGCCGCTGAACCGTGGCGTAGCGCTCGTCCCGCGTGGGCCAGCGCTCGGGCTCCTGCCGCGCCAACGCCAGCGCCTGTTCGAAGATCCACGGATTGCCCACCGCGCCGCGTCCGATCATCACGCCGGCCGCCCCGGTGGCATCCAACATCTCGAACACATCCGCCGGCGCGACGATATCGCCGTTGGCGAGGACTGGGACGTCACGAACCGCCGCCACGACCCGCGCGATGGTGTCGCGGTTCGCGCGTCCGGTGTACTGCTGAAAGCGCGTCCGGCCATGCACGCTCAGGAGATCCACTCCCTCGTCCGCGGCGATGCGCGCGAACTCCGGCGCCACGATCGACGCGTCGTCCCAGCCAGTGCGCATCTTCACCGACAGCGTGCCGTCGAAGCTCGCGCGCATGGCGCGCACGATGCGACCGGCTCGAGGAAGATCGCGCAGCAGCGCCGATCCCGCGCAGTTGCGGATGAACTTCTTGACCGGACAGCCGACGTTCAGGTCGATCCACTCGACGCCGTCGTCGGCGAGCATACGGCAGGCAAGGGCCAGCACCTCCGGGTCCGAGCCGAACAACTGGAAGGCGACCGGTGCCTCCCGGGGCGACGTTTCGAGCAGCCGCCGCGTCTTGCGGCCGCCCATGACCAGGCCCTTGGCGCTCACCGTCTCGGTGAATCCCATGGCGGCCCCGGCCTCGCGGGCGATCAAGCGGAATGGCAGGTTCGAGATCCCGGCCATCGGCGCCAGCACGAGGTTGTTCTCCAGGCGGTGGCGGCGGAGCGCGATCGGGTGGATGGCGTCGGGGCTGGCGGCTGCAGGAGCCAAGGGATGCCCTCCAACGGGCTCGGAAGCGGCCGCGGGGCGACGGCGGAAATGCCTAATTATTGAGCAGACTAGCGGCCCGGGCACGCCCCGTCTAGGCGGGGAATCTCTACTACCCCCGGGAGGTTAGGGTCGGTAAGGTGGGGCAGTGGAGATCGGACTCACCCCGGCGAAAGCCCTGCGCGCCATCCTCTCTGCGACCCCGGTGCTGGGGCCCGAGACGGTGGCGGTGCGCGACGCGCTGGGCCGCGTGTTGGCGGCGCCCGTCGCATCGACCCGGGACCTGCCCCCGGCCGACAACGCGGCCATGGACGGTTACGCCGTGCGGGTCGCCGACCTGGTCGCCGCCTCCCGGGAGCGGCCGGTGGAGCTCGCAGTCGTCCAGGAGATCGCCGCCGGCGGAAGCGCGAAACGCCCGCTGCGCGACGGCGAGGCCGCGCGCATCTTCACCGGCGCGCCGGTGCCCGAGGGTGCGGAAGCGGTCGTCCGTCAGGAGGACACGCAGGCGGACGACGGCCGCGTGCGGATCTTCGTTGCCGCCGCTCCGCACGAGAACATCCGCAATGCCGGGGAGGAAGTTCGTTCGGCAGACCTGGTGTTCGAGCCAGGAACGGTCATCGGCCCTCCCCACGTCGGGATGCTCGCCTCGCTCGGCCGCAGCGTCGTCGCCGTTCACCAGCGCCCCAGAGTGGCGATCCTGTCCGGGGGCGACGAGCTGGTCGAGCCCGACGAATCCGTCGAGGGTGACCGCATCGTTTCGTCCAACTCCTACTCCCTCGCAGCCCATTGCATCGAGTTGGGTGCCGAGCCGGTCTACCTGGGCATCGCCCGCGACACACGCGAAGACCTCGAGCGCCATGTGCGCGCAGGGCTCGGGGCGGATGTGATCGTGAGCTCGGCCGGTGTCTCCGTCGGCGATCGCGACTACGTGCGCGAAGTCCTCACCAAGGTGGGCTGCTCCCTGGTGTTCTGGGGAGTGACGATGAAGCCCGGCTACCCGCTCGCCTTCGGCCGCTTCGCGGACGGCACCGGCCCCCTCGT
The DNA here is from genome assembly GCA_046754165.1 of Myxococcota bacterium. Taxonomy (GTDB): domain Bacteria; phylum Myxococcota_A; class UBA9160; order UBA9160; family SMWR01; genus JAFDEI01. The sequence continues at coordinate 1,761 of JBHHVG010000096.1, read as the reverse complement.
CTTCGGCCTGCCGGGGAATCCCGTGTCGGCGATGATGACCTTCGAGCAGTTCGTGCGGCCGGCGATTCGCAAGATGACCGGCCACCGCGACCTCTTCCGCCCGACAATCCAGGTGACACTCGGCGAGACGCTCACCAAGAAGAGCGGGCGCCTGCACTTCGTGCGGGTCCTGCTCGAGCGTGTCGGCGACGACGTGATCGCCCGCAGCACCGGAACCCAGAGCTCAGGCGTCTTGAAGTCGATGACCCGGGCCCAGGGATTGCTGGTGTTTCCGGCGGATGCCACGGAAATCCGGGCCGGCGAGGGGGCGACGGTGCAGGTGCTCGATCCGGGGTTCTTCGGCTCGGACCGGCCGGCCTTCTGATCCGTCGTGTCCGCCGAGAGTGACACGGGGCGAGGAACCTACGACACGATCGCCGGTGTGCTGTTGACGGGCGGCGCCTCGTCGCGCTTCGGCCGCGACAAGTCGCACCTCGCTGTCGACGGGGAGCCGGCAGCCGAGAGGATCTCGAAGCTGCTGGCCAACCTGTTCAGCGAAGTACTGATCGTGGGCGGCGCCCCGCCCGCGACGGTCCACGGACGCGTCGTCGCCGACGAGGACGGCCCGCAATGCGCCCTGCGCGGTCTCGTCACCGCCCTTGCCGCGTCCTCGCGCGAACGCGTGATGGTGTTGGCCACCGACATCCCCCTCGTATCCGCCGACCTGCTGCTCGCGTTGGTCGCCTGGCCAGAAGCCGATGCCATCGTTCCCGAGGCCGAAGGACGTCTCCACCCACTCTGCGGGCTCTATCGCCGCGAAGTCGTGCTTGCGGCCGCGCGCCCACGCCTGGTGGACCGTCGCCTCGCGCTGCGCGGTCTGCTGGACGAGGTCGAGACGGTGACCTTCGGCGGGCGGGACCTCGCCGAGGTCGATCCAGACGGCGTGGCTCTCATCAACGTCAACGCGCCGGAGGATCTGGCGCGGATCGCAGCAGCGGGGGTGTCCGTCGAACTCCCTGCGGCTGACTCCCGCTGACGCACCGCGCTGCCCCGATCACAGCGCGGCGAGTGCCCGGCGGACCGTGTCTGGTGCGGGTGCTGTGGTCGATGGGTCGAAGCGGGAGCGATCCACCTCGACGAGCAACCGGGCCGCCTGCCGGGCCCGCGGCGGCAGCTTCGGGTGCGCCGCGATCTCCTCGGCGGTGAGCGTGCGCGCCTCGGGCAGGTGGCGGGCGATACCGTCGCGCAGCCAGCGGGCGAAGTCTGTCGCATCGCCTCGGCCCGCCTCCGCGCGCGCCAGTGTCCGCGAACGATTGCGTCGACGACCGAAAGATCGCCACCACAGCGCGATCCCGAGCAGCGCGCTGAGCGCGAGGGCCGCGGTGGGAACAGCGCCGTACCGCCGCGTTGCCGCGCGCGCGGCGCTGGCGTCTCCCGACGGCGGCGCCTGGGCGGTTGCAACCTCCCGCGCTTCGGGCTGGGCCTGTACGGGGGCGCGCGCCGCGACGTCGACCGACACCGCCTCGGAACGCGATACCCCGAAGGCGCCGGTGGCCGGGTCGTAGAAGGCAACCCGCAGCGCCGGAACCACCAGCGTCCCCTCGCGGAGCGGAACCACGTCATAGACGAAGTGACGTCTGACCACGAGATGCTCGCCGGTCTCCAGGTTCTGCTCCGGCCGACGCCGGAAGACATCGACCCCGGACAGCGGTTCCAGGGGATCACGGATGTCCCACAGGTTTCCGGGTCCGCGCATCATCACGGCGATCCGCACGGTTTCAC
>JBHHVG010000095.1:0-8954 GCA_046754165.1 Myxococcota bacterium | reverse complement strand
GAGGAGGTCGCGGCGTACGAGCCGGACCTCTTCATCATCTATTCGGGCCACAACGAGTTCCTGGAGAACCGCACCTACGCGACCATCCGCGAGCGGAATCCCGCGCTCGTCTGGGCGGATTCGCTGCTGAGCGGGACCCGCATCTACTCGGCCCTGCGCTCGTCGATCGGCCTGCTTCGGGATGCCTCCAGCGGAGAGCGCAGCGTCCTGGCGGAAGAGGTCTCTCCGGTGCTCGACCAGAGCATCGGACCCGACGCCTACACCCGCGACGACGTCCTGACAAAGAACGTACTCGAGCACTACCGTTTCAACCTCGACCGGATGCTGCGCATCGCCGAAGACGCCGGGGCCGACGCCATCCTCGTCACGCCGGCGTCGAATCTCAAGGACTGCTCGCCATTCAAGAGCGAATACAGCGCCGGCCTCACCGAAGACGATCGCCTGCGATTCTCCGAATCCCTGGAACGCGGGCGTCGACACCTGCGCGCAGGCGAGCTCGATGCGGCGCGGCACGAGCTCGCAACCGCCGTCCGCATCGACCCCCGCCGGGCCGACGCGCACTATCTCCTCGGTCGCGCGCTGTTGGCCCAGAACGAGGGCACCGCAGCCGAGCGTGAGCTCAGACAGGCGATCGATGAGGATGTCTGCCCCCTGCGCGCGCTGTCCCCCATCCGAGGCATCGTGCGCGAGGTCGCCCAGCTCCGCGGCACTGCGTTGATCGATTTCGCCGCGCTGCTGGAGGACGCTGCTCGGCGGGAATTCGGCGACGGGATTCCCGGAGAAGAGTACTTCCTCGACCACGTCCACCCCACCATCGAGGGAAACCGGAAGCTCGCCCTGGCGCTCGTGGATGTCATGGCAGAGCGTGATTGGATCGACCTGAGCCCCGGCTGGAACGCCGCGGCCCTCGACGCCGTGACAGCGCGCGTGCGGGGACGCATCGACCGGAATGAGCAGGGAATCGCACTCCGCAACCTCGCAAAGGTGCTGAGCTGGGCGGGCAAGAGCGAAGACGCCGCCCAGCTCGCCCGCCGATCGCTGGCGCTTCTCGGTGAAGATGCCGAAGACTCCTTCATCCTCGGCGCGGAAGCCGCGGAGAGCGGCCGGCACGACGAGGCGGCACGCCACTACCGCGATGCGATTCGGCTCGAAGCCGACTATGTGAAGGCGTGGAACAACCTGGGCATCTCGTTGGTGCGAACCGGCAGGGACGAGGAGGCCATCGAAGCCTACCGCGAGGCCCTCCACCTGGCTCCCGCGCACGCCAGCGCCCGCTTCAATCTCGCCAACGCGCTGCAACGAACCGGACAGTTCGACGCCGCAATCGCGCACTACCGTGAGCTGGTACGCATGTCACCGGAAGATGCAGACGCCCATTTCAACCTGGCGCGGGCCTACGAACGCCAGGGAGAACTCGCCCTGGCGGTCGATCACTACCGGGAGACGCTCGAAATCACACCGGGTGATGAGGATGCCCACCACGCCCTGGCCGAACTGCAGAACGCGCTCGGCCGCTCGGCAGAGGCGGATGCCCACTTCGCCAAGTCCGATTCCATCGACTCGGCTCCCTAGGTCTCGGGCGACTGAACTCCAGCAGTCGATTCCGGGTCACCGCCCGGAACGTTCCGGCCGCTCGGGTCGCTCCGCGCGCTCGGGCCGTTCGGCACGTTCTGGGCGCTCGGCGCGGTCGGCACGCCCGGCGCGGTCGGCACGCTCGGATCGTCCGGACCGGTCCTCGCGGTCTTCGCGATCCTCGCGATCTTCCCGATCGTCGCGATCTTCTTGCGACCCGGCGACGCCGAGAACCGCCTCGGCATCGTCGCGCGTCCTGTAACGCTGACGCTCGACGTCCACCTGCTGGGCGCGGAGGGTCCCGTCTTCGCGGAGCCGGCCCCGGACCCGGACGCGGAGGTTGGGCTCCGTGCCGAGCGGAAGGTCGGCGATGTCGGACGCATCGACCTCCAGCGTCGAGAGCTGGAAACGCTTCTCGCCTGTTCTGCGCTGCACGTATCCCTCGACGGAGATCTCGGAGGTGCCGACGGCCAGGCGACGCTCGGCCGCGACGTGATCCACCTGGAGGGTGTTCGCCTTCGCGTCCCAGCGCCCGGTGACCCGAACCGGACGACCCGCCTCCACTGCGAGTGCATCCGCGGTCTCGATTCGCAAGCTCGAGACGTAGTAGACGCCGGGGGTCACCTCGGTCGCGGGGCCGACCACGCTCGCGCGGTCGCGCGGCGTCGTTCGCTCGACCCGCGAGGCGACAACGACGCCATCTCCCCGGCGGAGCCCGCTCACTTCCACGAAGTCGCCCGGCCGGACGGCGGCGAGGTCCAGCGGGCCACCGCCGATGCCGTCATACAGAGACGCGTCGCGGGTCACGGCGACGGCCTGCCCGAGAACGCGCATGTGGCCGCGCTTCACGTCGACGTGGGTCACGGGCCCCGCCACGGTGTTTCGGACCGAAATGCGCCGCGCCCGCAGCTGGTCGCCGCGCCCGACGGCTTCCACCGCCACGACCTGACCCACGGACAGCGAGCCGACCCCGATGGGGCGCCCATCGACATCGACGGGCGTCTCGGCGTCGTAGGAGATGCGCAGGCCGTTCACGCACACGCTCCCGAAACCGGTGATCGTCCCGAAGATTCCGGTTCCACCGATTCCCTGGTTCTCCGCGACCACTCCGGTTCCGCCGATGCCGTCTTCGTCACCGCCCAGGCCGGAGCCGCCGATTCCCGAACCGCCGTCGGCGCCGGTTCCGCCGATGCCGCCCCGAGCGCGGCCGAGACCCGTCCCCCCGAGGCCGTCTTCGCTGCCGAACGGGTCGCCCCCCGTCACGCCCGTGCCACCGACACCACTGCGGGCCAGCGTACACGGATTCGCAGCGCTCGCACCCAGGGGAGCCAGCAGCAACGCCGTGCAGAGCAGCGTCCGCGCGGCGGCAGAGCGATGGCGGCGGTCAGGCCTCATCGGACTCCTCGTCCGTCGGATCCGCGACCTCGGCGTCGAAGAAGTAGATGCCGAAATTCACGCGGTGGTTGGCCAAAGCAGAGCCCGCATCGCACTTCTGCAGCTCCAGGGCCCGTCGGTTCACCGCCTGCAGCGCCTCCATCCCCTTCTCTTCGCTCAGACGCGCGAGCTCCTGAATCGATTCGTGGCTGAGACGTCCGTAGTACACGCTTCGTTCGACGAACGGGGGCGTCGCGCCGAGGAGGTTATGGGCGCCCGCGGCGATGTGATCGTGGAGATTGCGTCCGAAGAAGAAGGCCTTCTCTTCGAACCCGGTCTCCGGAACGAAGGCCTCCGCGTTGAGCACGACCCGATCGTCGTCGTCGAGACCCGCGACACCGAGACGCAACCACTCGTCGAGCACCGCCCGGGGCCGGATGTCCGTGCTGACGGACTCCACCAGCGTGTCGAAGCTTTGGCCCTCGGCCCCGCTGGCGTGGCGCGGAAGCGGAAGCGGACGGCCCTCGGCATCCTGGAACTCGGGCATGCCGGCCCAGCGCGCCACGAGCTGACCGCCCAGGGACACGGACGGGGGCGCCGCGACGTCTTCTCGGTGCTCTCCCCGCAGGCGTTTGACGTCCTTGCGGTGGATGCCCGTGAGCAGGCTGATGCGGCTGTCCGTCTGGCGCTTCTCCTCGAGACGAAATTCGTCTTCCGCCACCACCACATAGACGGACTTCAGCAGGTTCGCGAAGACCGGGTAGGCGATCTGCTTCGCCAGCAGCAGGCGCACCAGGGGCCGCAGCAGGCGGACGAGCGCCTGCATCAGGGGCTGAGACACGGTCCGGTCGGCAGGAGAATCCACGAACACCTCTGACAGGCTTTGATGTGGGAAATTTTACCACATTCAGGCGGTCCACGCATGCGGAGCAGCGTGTCTTTCCGGCGGCGCGCCTCGACGCCCGAGCCCGTCCGCGTCAGTCTTGGACGTGGAGGAAACATGAACCCGACCCTGATTTCGCTCTGCCTCTTCGCCGGCTGGACGCTGCTGCTGGTCTTCGTGCTCGCCAACCTGCGCGTGGTCCTCTCCATCACGAGCGAGAAGGCGATCAACTCCTTCTTGCCCGATGGCACCGATCTCGATGGTTTCGGCCGCCGGCTCACCCGCGCGCACCTGAACTGTCTGGAGTTTCTTCCCGTTTTCGGCGCAGTGGCCCTCGCCGCCTTCGTGTCTGGCCAGCTGTCGGTCACGGATCCGCTCGCGATGGTGGTCCTCTACGCCCGCCTCGCTCAGAGCACCGTCCACATGATCTCGGTCGCCGCGCCTGCGGTTCTCGCGCGCGCATCCTTGTTCTTCATCCAGCTCGCCATCGCGGTGTACTGGATCTTCCAGCTGTTGACCGGTTGACCGAAACTCGCCACACCTTCTGCCGCATCTGCGAATCCCTGTGCGGCCTCGCCGTCGAGCTCGACGGCAACCGCGTCGTCGGCATCCGCCCCGACCCGCAGCACGTCGCCACCCGCGGCTTCGGCTGCGTGAAGGGGCTCAAGCAACACCAGCTCTTCACGTCACCGGATCGGCTGACCCACCCGCTCGAGCGGGTGGGCGGGCGATTCGAGCGCGTCCCGTGGAGCAGGGCCATCGACGGAATCGGCGAGAAGGTGCGCGAGCTCCGCGACGAGTTCGGGCCCGATTCGATCGGGCTCTACGTCGGGACGGCCGCAGGCTTCGGCCTGCTCCATCCGATCGTCGCCTCGGGCTTCATGAGAGGGCTCGGCTCCACGAGCATCTACGCCTCGGCCACCCAGGACTGCTCCAACAAGTTCGCCGTGGCGCGCGAGCTCTACGGCTTTCCCTTCTCCCAGACCTTCCCGGACATCGACCACACCCGCTGCCTGATCATCGTCGGAGCCAACCCGGTCGTCTCGAAGTGGAGCTTCCTCAACGTGCCCGACCCGATCGCGCGGCTGCGGGACATCGAGACGCGCGGCGGCAGGATCTTCGTCGTCGACCCACGCCGCGGGGAGACCGCCAAGGTCGCGGGCGAGCACGTCTTCATCCGCCCCGGGACCGACGTCTTCTTCTACCTCGCCTTCCTGAACGAGCTGATCGCCACCGACGGCGTCCATCGCGAGCGCGTGGCGGAGACCATGCGCGGATTCGATGCGGTCGAGGCGCTGGTGGCGCCGTGGACACCGGAGCGGGTCGCCCTGGTGACACGCATGCCCGCGGAAACGCTGCGCGAGATGGTTCGTGCCTACCGCGAAGCCGATGGCGCCGCACTCTACTCATCCACCGGCGTCAACATGGGCGGCAACGGCGGGCTGGCATTCTGGCTCCAGGAGGTCATCAACGCCGTCTCGGGCAACCTCGACCGCCGCGGAGGCGTGCTGGTCGGCCGGGGCATCCTCGACTTCGCGAAGCTCGGCAGGCGCAGCGGCTTCGGGCTGTCGCGCGAGCGCTCGCGCATCGGGGGCTTCGCGGCGGTCAACGACGCCTTCCCGGGCGCGATTCTGGCCGACGAGATCTTGACCGAGGGCCCGGGCCAGCTGAAGGCGCTCTTCGTGACCGGCGGCAATCCGCTGATCACCATGGCGAACTCCGAACGCCTCCGGCAGGCCTTCGAACAGCTCGAGCTGCTGGTGGTGCTCGACATCCAACCCACGGAGACGGCGGCGCTCGCGCACTACGCCCTCCCCTGCACCACGCCCCTCGAGCGCGCCGACCTTCCCTTCGTGTTCCCGCTGTTGATGGGAATGCAGTCGCGGCCCTACCTCCAGGCGACGCGGCCGGTGATGAGGCCGGACGGCGAACAGCGCGACGAGGCCAGCATCTACCTCGACCTGGCCTCGGCCTGCGGCGCACCGCTCTTCGGCTCGAAGCTCACGCAACGACTGCTCGAGTGGGGGCGCGACCGCCACTCGCGCAAGCACCCGGATCGCCAGCCCGAAGTTCCGGGCGAGTTCCTGATGTCGGCGATCCTGCGGCTCACCGGAAACGGAAGCTTCGAGAAGCTGCTGCGCGAGCCGCACGGCCGCGCGCTGCCCGATCACCAGCCCGGCTCCTTCCTCGGCAAGCGCATCATCACCGACGACGGCAAGCTCGACCTCGCTCCCGCCGCCTTCATCGAGCACGCAGCAAAGCTCGAGCCCGACTTCGCGCGCGAGCGACGCAACCGCGACCAGCTCAAGCTGATCACGCGCCGGCACGTGAAGACCCACAACTCGTGGACCCACAACGATCCCGATTTCGTCAGCGGGACCCGTCACACCAACTATCTCTACATGCACCCGGATGACGCGCACGCCCGAGGCCTCGTCCACGGCGACCTCGTGGACGTCAGCAGCGGGACGGCCACCGTGCGCCTGCCCATGCAAACCCTGCCCGACCTGCTGCCGGGCACGGTGGCGCTGCCCCACGGCTGGGGGCATCAGCACGCCACAGGTCTCTCGGTTGCGAGCAAGACTTCCGGCGTCAACGTGAACATCCTGGCAGCCGACGGCCCCGACGCGGTCGAGCGCATCTCCGGGATGGCGACGCTCACCGGCATCCTGGTCGAGGTGACGGCTGCCGAGGGTCCGGCAGATCCGCAGAGCTGGAGCGGCGTGCCGCGCCCGCCCCGCTCAAGCGACGCGCCACCGCCGTAGCGCTACCGGTGGGCGCGCCGCCGCGCGACTCTCGGGCGCGCTGACCGCTCCGTCACGTCCTGACAGGTCCCCACCAGACGGGCCGCGAGCCCACCCGGCGTGCGTTCGAGACGCGCGGAGGCGAACAGCACGCGTTCTCCTCCGTCGGGGCGGACGACGCGGAACGTCACGCGATAGGGCCGGTCGTCCGACAGCGTGCGCTCGATCTGATCCCGCACCATCTCGCGGTCGCTCGGGTGGATGTGCTCGAAGAAACGGTCGAAGGTCGGATGGTAGGCCAGGGACTCCCCGAGGATCTCGTACAGCTCGTTCGACCACCAGCCCTTGTCTTCGAGGATGTTCCATTCCCAGCTTCCAACCCGCGACACGCTCTGGGCTTCGGCGAGCCGATCCCGCACCGTCTCGATCTCGCGCTGCCGATCCGCCAACACCGTGACGTCCTGCAACACCGTGATGAGCCCCGCCACTCCCCCTTTTTCGGACGCCACCGGGTGGATGTGCACCATCCAGGTGTATTCGCGTTCGTCGGAGTTCGCGAGCCGGCCGCGGACCTCGATCGGAGACGACGAGATTCCGGTTCGTGCCACGTACCGCAAGTTGGGGACGATCAGGCGCGCCATCGGTTCGGGCAGCACCTCCTCGGCCGTCGCGCCGACCTGCTGCTCGAGCGGCCAATCGCGCAGCTGGGCAAAGCGCGGATTGAGATGCACGATCCTCAGCTCCGGATCCATGTGGCACAGACCGACGGTGGCGCTGGCGTACAGCACCTCGAGCTCCTTGAGCCGGCGCGCCGCCGCTTCCTCGATGTGGCGCTGCTCGGTCACGTCCTGGACCGCGGTGACGAGGCCCGCCACCCCTCCCACGGCGTCGCGCACCGGCTCGGCGCTCAGCAGGAAGATCCGCTCGCCTTCCGGATCGGCCGGTGTGCCCGCGCGGATCTCCAGATTCCGGACGGTCTCTCCCTTCTCCATGATGGCGCGAAGCATGGGCTTCGCGGCGACCTCGATCTCGGCAGGCGGATCGCGATAGGTCTTGCCGACGATCTCTTCGATGGAGAGTCCATTCCAGTCGGCGATCTGCTGGTTGACCCGGACGTAGCGGAGATCGCGGTCCGTGAAGCTCAATCCGATGGGCGCGTTGCGATAGATCGACTCGAGCTCGTTCAGGCGCCGATTCGCAGTCTCCTCGGCGAGGCGAACCGCCGTGATTTCCTGGAGAACGGCCATCGCGCCCGTGATCTCTCCATCGCGTTCCAGCGGATGGATGTTCGCGAGCCACACGCGTTCGAGATCCGGAGCGTTGGGCACGACCCGGCGAAGCTCGAGATCGAGCACGGACTCCCCCTGCTCGATCACCCGCCGGATCGCGGAGATGGCCTCCTCGCGAGCGGACTCGGGAATCACGTCCCGAATTCTCCTGCCGATCAACGCGTCGACCGTGTGATTGACGATGGTGGCGTAGGCGTCGTTTGCGCGCGCGTAGCGCAGATCGCGGTCCACCACGCACAGGCCGACTGGAGCCAGGCGGAAGAACACCTCGAACTCTTCGAGGTCTGATGCGCTCGTTCCGCTCTGGTGGGGCACCGCTGCACCCTCCCGTCCGATGAAGGCCGCGTGGGTCCTGTCGTGCGCATCATGACCGCTTCGCCCCGACGCAGTCAACACCGTCCGCGGAGCGAGACACGGTTCCCACGGCACCGGGAGGACCGACGCCGGCCTACACCGGCCCGCCGGCGAAATCGGCCAGCCGCACGGGCATCCGTCGCGCACCCCAATCGCCGGGCGGCCCCTCGAAGACGCCCACGCAAGGCGTGTTGCAGGCCCGGCAGTGGCCACGCTCCGTGAGGTTCCAGCGGGTCAACGCGTAGCCATCACGGCCGATCAGGATCTCGCCACAGCCCTGACAGCGCGTGGCCCCACCCCGCTCGTCGTGGACATTGCCGGTGTACACGTAGTGCACGCCGTGGCCCTCGGCGATCGCGCGCGCCCGCTGGAGAACGGCCAGCGGTGTGGGCGGAAGTGAACGCATCCGGTAGTCCGGATGAAAGGCCGTGAAGTGCCACGGCACGTCGTGCCCCAGATGATCCACCACCCAGCGGCTCGCCGCGTGCAGTTCTTCGTCGGAATCGTTCTTGCCGGGGATCAGCAGCGTGGTGATCTCGAACCACACCTCTGTCTCGTGTCGGAGATAACAGAGCGTGTCGAGCACGGGCTGGAGCCTCCCGCCGCAGACCACGGTGTAGAAGTCGTCGTCGAACGCCTTGAGGTCGACGTTCGCCGCGTCGAGATGAGCGAAGAGATCGCGGCGCGGCTCGTCGCAGACGTAGCCCGCCGTGACCGCCACCGTCTTGATGCCGCGCT
>JBHHVG010000094.1:0-8969 GCA_046754165.1 Myxococcota bacterium | reverse complement strand
GGAGATGCGGTAGGTGGTGCCGACGGTGACGGTCAGCGCTTCCCGCAGCTGCTCGGCGTTCCGCGCCGTGAGGAAACGACCGCCGGACGCCTCGGCGATCGCGCGCAGGCCCTCCAGATCGGCATCACTCGCACTCGCCAGACCGAAGCCGATCACGTGCACCGGTGTGTCGTGGAGCGCGCTCAGCGCGCGGGCCGCCGCCGCCGGATCGCCGCCGCAGCTCTCGATGCCGTCGGTCAAGAGCACCACGGCGCGCTCCCCGCGGATCGGGGAAAGGTCGTTGGCGACCTGCTCGAGGGCATAGCTCAGCGGCGTCTGCCCGCGCGGCTTGAAGGAAGTCACAGCCTGGCGAATGACCTCCCGGTTCCCGGTTCCGGCCGGTACCAGCAGCGCCGAGTCGGTGCAGTCGTGCTGCTCGCGGGCGTGCTGATGACCGTACACCCGAAGCGCCAGGGCCAGGTCCTCCGGCAGCCATTCCAGCGCGTCGGTCAGCATCTCCTTGCCGATCGCCATCTTGGCCCGGCCGTCGATCTGGCCCCACATGCTGTTCGAGGCGTCGAAGACGATTTCCACGGCCCGGTCCGAAATCGAGAGAGCGGGCACGCCGTCACGAGTCGCCGCCACCCGGAGCTCCGCGCAGCCCGGGGGCCGCACGGTCAGGAGTACGGAGTCGCTCGCGGTTCGACCGTCGCTGCTGGTGGCGGTCGCGACGATGCGGTTCTCGCCCTCGCGCAGCATCACGCGTCCTCGGAAGCGGCCGTCGTGAAGCACCGTCGCGAACGGCGGAGAGTCGTTCACGCTGAGTACGACGCTCCGGAGGCCACGGTCGAGGTTGCCAGCCAGTGTCCCGGGCGACGCGGCGCCGAACGCGCCGACGGACCCCTCGACCTCGGCCTCGTTCACCGACTCGACCAGGATCGTCCCGTCCACCGGCGTGTCGATGGCGATCTCCAGCGGGCCCGAGACGATCACGTGCACCGTGCTCTCCCGGGTGCGGCCGTCGAGACTGGTCGCGGTCGCCACGATCTCGTTCTCGCCCACTGCCAGCGGAACCCGCCCACTGAACTGGCCCCCGGTCAGCTTGGCGCGCGACGGCGCGGAGTCGTTCACGCGCAGGTCGACGCTCTCGATTCCCGTGGTGCGGAGGTCCAGGAAGGCCTGGGGGAGCTTCGCGGGATCCGTCACCCGCGTGAAGCTGCCGCCGGTGCCGCTGGCGATCCCCCTCAGGATCGCCGCGCCGTCCTCGTCCGACCCCAGCAGCAGCGTGTGGATCGCCACTCCCTGCGCGCGGGCCTTCTCCATCGCGCGACGCGCCCGCTTCTCGTTCGACTTGCCGTCGGTGAAGAGCAGCATCACCCGCGACGCGTCCGGCCGGGCAGACTGCGCGAAGCCCTCGAGACCCATCTCGATGCCGTCCGCGAGGTCCGTGGCGCCGCTCTGGTCCAGCTCGCGCAGGGCCCGGACGATCGCGGCGCGGTCGGCGGTGAGCGGCGCGATCAGCTCCGCGTTGCGGTCGAAGTCCACGACGCCGATGCGGATGTCGCTCCTGGCAGGAAGGCTCTTCACCAGGCCGATGGCGCCGGTCGCGCGGTGGTCCTTCGAATCGGTGCGCTGCAGGCTCTTCGACGTGTCGAGCACCAGGAAGAGATCGAGGTACTTCGACCCGCCGAAGATCGAGGCCCCGCCGCGGACCTCGATCGAGGTCTCCCAGCTCTGGAGCAGCACGCCCGACGCCGGCTCCTGGATCTCGATCTCCAGATTGCCGAGCTCCGCGCCGGCGTCCGTCGCCAGCAGCGCGGCGATCCCGAAGAACAGCGCTGCGACCGGTCGTCTCATGGTCCCCCCTGAATCGCCAAGATCCAGCTGGACGTATCGCGCGAACCTGCCCGCGGCTTGACGGCCGGATTCCGGCGCTGCCCGGGGGCCCTCAGGGGGCGGCCAGCGCCTCCGCCGGCGGTGGGGCCCCCAGCTGCTGCAGGTGGCGCACGGCGCGCTCGCGGTAGACCTCGCGGTTGGGGGCTGTGGCCCAGCCGTGAATCGCCTGCCAGACCTCGATCGCCTCGGCCTCCCGCCCCGCGGCTTCGAGCACCAGCGCCAGATTGTTCCAGGCCGAGAACGACCGCCGGTTCCGCACGATCGACTCGCGGTAGCTCTCGATGGCGAGGTCCCATGCGCCGAGCGCCTTGTAGCGGTTTCCGAGGTTGTAGTAGGCGCCGCTCAGACGGTCCGGGACGATGGGCCAGTGGACCGGGACCGCGACGAGGGCGAGGGCGAGCAGAGCCGCGGCCAGCGTTCGCGCGTCCCGCGCGCGCGCCGCGTCGAACAGGAAGACCAGGCCGCGTCCGGCGAAGAGGATGAGCACGGGAACCATCGGCAGGCGGTAGCGCGACGCGACGAAGAAGAGCATGGCGATGATCAGGTAGGTGCCCACCATCAGGTAGAGCGGAGCGAGGCGGCGCCAGTCCCGCCGGGAGGCGAAGGCACCCAGGAAGGCGAGCGGGACCACGACTCCGAGGGTGAACAGCGGCAGCCGCAGCACCCGGGAGAACGACTTCGAGACGCTGTGGGACCGCAGGTTCCACGGCTCGTAGGCGTTGAAGAACAGGCCGAGCTTGCGCAGCTCGAGCCGCAGCCACGCCAGGGGCTCCCCGCGGACGAAGCGGAGGCCCTCCCGCATCCAGAAGGACGACACCTCGCCCGGGCCGATGTCGCGGCCGAGCTTGGCCTCGGCCACCGCCTCGTAGGCCCTTCGCATCTCGATCGGATGGTCGAGCCGCACGTTCTCGACCAGTCGGGGGGCTTTGAAGACTCCGATCGCCTCGGGGTTGTTGCCGATGTAGAAGTTGACGCCGCCGCGCCAGTCGCTGTTCATGAGGACCGTGCGCGCGGTCAGCGGCACGATCGCGACCGCCAACCCGCCGCCGAAGGCGAGCGCCAGCAGCAGCCGTCGCTGCAAGGGGACGCTGCCGCGCAGATCGTAGAGCATCCACGGCAGCAGCAGCGGCGCGTACAGCAGTGCCGTCGGGCGGCCCAGTGTGGTGGCGCCGACGAGCAGGCCCGCCAGGGCCCAGATCGCGGCGCCGGGGCGCCGCATGGCGCGATCGACGCACAGCAGCAGGAGCAGCGTGAGTGGCAGCAGGACGTTGACGATCGTCAGCGTGCCGCCGTAGAAGATCATGACCGAGTAGCTCGCTGCGATTGCTCCGGACACGGCGGCGACGCGACGGGAGAAGACGCGGTGCGCGAGCGCGTAGATCAACGCACAGGACACGGCGCCCAGCAGGGCCTGGGCCGCCTTGGCAGCCGCAATGCTCGGGCCCGCAAGCGCGTAGATCGACGCCAGGAAGTACGGGTAGATCGAGGCGAGCAGCGCCACGCTCGCCGTGAAGAAGTCGCCGCCGCTGATCTGGAGGGCGGCCTCGTGGTGGAAGCGTGGGTCCAGCGACGGGTTGGCGAAGTACGGATCGTTGGCGCGGATCTCTTCGAGATGGAGCAGCCTCAGCGCCAGCGCGACCGCGAAGATGACGCCGAGCGCGATCGTGTCCCGGCGGGACCAGGGCGGGGCGCACCGGGGCGGAGAGGGCCGAGGGTCCGCTGCGGGAGCCGCCATGTCGGAGGCGTACGCCAACACCGGGCATCGCGCCACAGCGCCGCGTGCCGCCGGCGCACGCCGGAGTCCCTGGCCGGCAGCGATCACGGAAAGCCCGTGTGGCGGCAGGGATTCGGGGCCCCGCGCCACTCCGTCCGGAACTCCGAGCTATTCTCCGGTGTCCCAATGACCTCAATGTGGAGGCGGTCCGACATGCGAAACCTCATCCCCATCGCAGCGGCAGCGCTGCTCGCGTTGCCCGCCGGCGCCGCACCGCAGGCCGCGGTCGAGAGCGAGCAGGACAGGGTGATCTACGCCTTTGGCATGGCCCTCAGCAGCACGCTTCGCGGCGTGGAGCTCGACGAGCACGAGACCGAGATTCTGGTCCGAAGAACTACATGCCCAAGGTCGCGAAGTTCGTCGCCGCGCGGGTCGAGTCCGGCCTGGCGAAGGAGCGCGCGGCGTCCGGCAAGTTCCTGGCGAAGGCAGCGGCGCGTCCGGGCGCCGTGACCACCGAATCCGGCCTGGTCTATCTGGAGACGAAGGCCGGCAGCGGGCCTGCGCCCGGGCCCGAGGACTCGGTCAAGGTCCACTACCACGGCACCCGCAACGACGGCTCCGTCTTCGACAGCTCTCGCGAGCGCGGCGCGCCTGCCGTGTTCTCGCTCCAGGGGGTGATTCCCTGCTGGACCGAGGCGCTGCAGCGCATGAAGGTGGGCGGGACCGCGACCATCGCCTGCCCGGCCCACCTGGCCTACGGCGACCAGGGGACCAACACGATCAAGGCGGCGGCGGCGCTGCAGTTCGAGATCGAGCTGATCGGCGTCGAGTAGGCTCTCGACCGCCGGCAGGGCGCCGAGCCCGCGCGCCCGAATACTCAAGGTAATGTTTCAATTTCAAGGAATTGAAGCGGGTGTTGCCGATCCGGAAACGTCGGCTTCCCGTGGGGACGCGGCGCGCGTTGCCGCTTGGGCGCCGACGCGCGCGGACCGGTACCCTAGACCCGCAACGACAGAGACGCGGAGGCAGCCATGATGGGTCGTGACAACGACCTGGTCGATGAGACCTATTTCGAATCCACGGATCCCATGCCGCGGGGCGGATTCGACGCGTCGCTGCTCAGCGAGCCGGTGAGCGTGCTGCGGGTGCGCAAGGCCATCGTCCTCGCCACGAGCGCGACCGTGACCGAGGCCATGCGGGCGATGCAGCGCGGCCACACCGGCTGCATCGTGGTGACGGAAGACGGCAGCGACCAGTCGCCCGTGACCGGGATCTTCACCGAACGCGACGTGCTGTTCCGCATCGTCGACCGCGGCCGCAATCCCGCTCAGCTCCCGCTCTCCGACGTCATGACGCCGAACCCGGAGACGCTCTGGGTCCGGTCGGCCGTCGCGTACGCGCTCAACAAGATGTCCGTCGGCGGCTTCCGACACATCCCGGTGGTCGACGACGAGAACCGCCCGGCCTTCGTCGTGTCGGTCCGCGACGTCGTCGAGTACCTGGTCGAGGCCTTCCCGAGGGAGATCCTCAACCTGCCGCCGGAAGAGGAGATCCGTCCGCAGAAGGCGCGCGAGGGGGCCTAGCCGCGTGTCACGGCTCCGCGTGAGCCACATCGGGATCTGCGTCTCCGACTGGAAGCAGTCGCTTCGCTTCTACAGCGACGTCCTCGGCTTTCGCTACGTCCACGAGCTCGAGCTCGAGGGGGAGCCCGCCAGCACGCTGTTGCAGCTTGAGGACGTCGCGTTCCGCGCGATCTATCTCGAGCGGGAGGGCGTGCGGATCGAGCTGCTCCACTACGCACATCCGGGCCACAGGGCCGCACCGGTGCCGCGCCCGCTCAACCAGCTCGGACTGACCCACTTGTCCCTGCGCGTCGACGATCTCGGCTCGTTCCTCAGCGAACTCGAGGCCGCCGGTGTGGAGATCCACCGGCACACGCGCGTCGGGAGCCCGGAGTTGAAGGCGGCGGCCATCTTCATCGCCGATCCCGACGGCACGCTCATCGAGCTGGTGCAGCAGCCGGGCGATTGAACCGGCGAAGCCACACCGTTGCCGGCCGCGCGGCGCCGCCGGGCGAGGAATCCCGCCCGAGCGCCCCGACCCGCTTCCGTCCAGTGACGATCGGATCTCTGGCGCCCGCCGATCTCGCGACGACGGAGGGCGTGCTGGCCCGCGCGTTCCGGGACAACCCGCTCAACCAGGCGGTCATCCGCAGCGACGACCCGGCTCGGCGCCTGCACTCGAACCTCCACGGCATGCGCTCGCTGCTTCCGGTGGCGCTGAGCCACGGGCACGTGCTCGCGGCCCGGGCGGGCGGGCGCCTGGCCGGGGTGCTGATCTCTGCTCCGCCCGGGGTCTACCCGCTCCCGCCGCCGAGTCTCGGATCTCGTCTCCGCTGCCTCGTGGGCCAGGGATGGCGCGTCGCGAGCCGCTGGGGCCGCGTCTTCGACGTGCTGCGATCGCATCATCCGCAGCAGCCGAGCTGGTACCTCGGAACGCTCGGCGTGGAGCCGGAGCTCCAGGGATGCGGCGTCGGATCGGCCCTGGTATCGGCCTGGCTCGAGGAGGTCGATCGCGACCACGGCCCCGCGTACCTGGAGACCGACGTCGAGGACAACGTCCGTTTCTACGCCCGCGCCGGCTTCGACGTCGAGGGGGAGGTCTCGGTCCAGGGCGTCCCGATCTGGCGCATGTGGCGGCAGCGCCGCGAGATTTCGACCGGGTCCCTTCCACAGTAGAATCACGCGGCGGGTGGAACACCCCGCCGAGGAGGAGTCGAGATGTTTGGTCGGCGATCCGACGCCACGCTGGTTACGAGTCTCTCGATGATGCGCCGCTTCATGCCCTACATCTCACCGCGGCGAAACGATTCCCTCTTCTACATGATGCAGGACATCGAGGTCGAAGCAGCCCTCGAGTTTCTCGAGAAGAGAAACGCCGACCGGCCCGCGGATCGACCGATCACCCTCTTCCACCTCTTCCTGCGGGCCTGCGCCCAGGCCCTCTACCTGCGCCCGGGCGTGAACCGCTTCGTCAAGGGTGGGAAGCTGTGGCAGCGGGACGGCGAGTGGATCACCTTCAGCGCCAAGCGGGAGATCGTCGACGGTTCGCCGATGCTGACGATCAAGAACCGCTTCCACCCGACGACCGAGACCATCGAGGAGATGGCCGACGGCATCTACGACCGCCTGCAGGCCGGCCGCAGAGGCAAGAAGACCACGAGCGACAAGGAGATGAACGTGATCGTGAAGCTCCCGGGCTTCGCCATCCGGGCATTGATGGCGTTGATGCGCGCCGGCGACGCGCTGGGACTGCTGCCCCGTTCGATGATCGAGGCGGACCCGCTGTTCACCTCGGTCTTCATCGCGAACCTCGGGTCCATCGACTATCCGGCCGGCTTCCATCACCTGTGGGAATACGGGACGGCCTCGCTCTTCGGGGTGATGGGGAAGATCGAGCCCGGGGAGAACGGGCGCCGCAAGATCACTGTGGCGTGGACGTACGACGAGCGGATCGAGGACGGCCTCTACTCCTACTACACCCTCGAGACCATCCGGGAGCGGCTCGAGAATCCGGAGCGGCTGATCGACACCAAGGGTGAGCCGGCCTGACCCTTGGCGGCAGGTGCGCGCAAAGACCCGTACGCACTGCTCGGCGTTGCCCGCGACGCGAACGACGACGCGGTTCGTACCGCCTATCGCAACCTCGCGCGCGAGCTCCACCCGGACGTGAACCCCGACGACCCCGTCGCCGAGGAGCGCTTCAAGCGCGTTGCCGAGGCCTACGCGGTGCTCTCGGATCCAGACAAGCGAGCGGCCTACGACGAGTTCGGAGAGATCGCCCTCGATCCGAACTTCGACGCCGAGAAGGCCCGCGAGGCCGGGCGCGCCTTCGGCGGAGCGTTCGGCGGCCACGCGGGCGGTGCGAGCACCCACGCCTTTGGCGGGAACCTCGACGATCTGTTCCAGAACCTCTTCTCCCGGGGCGGCGGGGGCTTCCGCGGCGCGCCCCTCCGCCACGCGGGCCCAGACGTCGAGGCGGAGCTCACGCTCGATTTCCTGGACGCCGCCCTCGGCGGCGAGCAGCGGCTCACCATCGGTCGCCCCACGGCCGACGGCGGGTCGCGCCAGCAGGCGGTAACCGTCCGGATCCCCCCGGGCGTGGCCGACGGCGGCCGGATCCGTCTCCGCGGTCAGGGGGGCGAAGGCATCGGCGGAGGGCCGCCAGGAGACCTCTACGCCCGCATCCGCGTGCGGCCCCACCCGCTCTTCCGCCGGGAGGGACGCGACCTCTTCCTCGACGTCCCGATTTCCGTGCGCGAGGCCATCCTCGGCGCCGAGGTCGAGGTGCCGCTGCTCGACGGTCGCGTCCGCGTCTCGGTGCCGTCCGGCACCGACAGCGGCGCCCGCCTGCGGCTGCGCCACAAGGGGGTTCCGCACCCCTCCGGGGGGGTGGCCGGGGACCTCTACGTGGTCATCCAGATCAAGGTACCGCGGGATCTCGACGACGAGACCCGCGCCCGGATCGAGGCCCTCGAAGCCCTCCACCGGAAGGATCTGCGGAACGACCTCGGCTAGGGAGGAACGGTCTTTCTCTCTGCGCGGAAAACTTCTTCCGTCCCCCCGAGGGACCCTCCTCCTCGAAACACAATCGAATCAATCCTTTGGCTTCCGAACGGCCCACGGCATGGGGCTTGCTACGAGGCAGAGCATCGATCGCGCGCCGGTCTGGGGCGGAGGCGCGACCAGACGCCGTGGGCCTTGGCAAAGCCGATGGCACGGCGTCCGAAGGCCCGGCGCGGCGCGTCGGGCCTTCGTCCTTCCGCCCCCCGGCAGAATCTGCGATCTTGTTCGCGTTCATGTCGGCTCCCCGTGCGCCCGACCCCCCCGCGTCGGCCCCGCGGCCCCCGCTGCGCGCCGACGACGGGCGCCTGGCGCGTGGACGCCGCAGCCGGGCGCGCATTCGCGAAGCGGCGCGCGCCCAGTTTCGCGAGGCGGGCTTCGACGGCGCGACCCTTCGGGCCATCGCCGCTCGGGCTGGCATGGGGGCCAGCTCGATCTACCGCCACGTGCGGTCGAAGCACGAGCTGCTGATCCTCGAGCTCGCCGATCTCCAGGAAGAGGCCTGGAACCGCTTCCGCCTCCGCGACGATCCCCGCGCGCCGACCCGGCAGCGCATCCGGGACTTCTTCGAGGCCCAGCACGAGCTGCTGGCAGCGGATCCCGACCTCACCGTGATCGCCCTGCGCGCCACCACCTACCCCGCGGACCGCGTCTCGAAGCGCGTGCTGGCGTTGAACGATCGCACCGTCGGATTGCTGGCGGAGATCCTCCAGGGGGGCCGCCTGCGGGACCTCGACCCGGACCTCGACGTGCTGGCG
>JBHHVG010000093.1:0-8980 GCA_046754165.1 Myxococcota bacterium | reverse complement strand
CGCGGCTACCGCGAGCTGCGCGACTACGTCTGCGCCGCCTGACCCCTGCGCCGGCGCTTCAGAACTCCGCAGACCCGGGGAAACGGGGAAACGGGACCACGTCGCGGATGTTCGCCATCCCCGTCATGAACTGCACCACCCGCTCGAAGCCGAGACCAAAGCCGGAATGGGGGACCGAGCCGTGGCGCCGGAGCTCCAGGTACCACCAGTAGCGCTCCTCGTCGAGGTCGGCTGCGCGCATGCGCTGCAACAGCACGTCGAGGCGACTTTCGCGCTGCGCCCCCCCGATGATCTCCCCGACTTTCGGGACCAGTACGTCCATGGCGCGAACGGTCTTTCCATCGTCGTTGGCGTACATGTAGAACGCCTTGATGTCCGACGGATAATCCGTGACGATCACCGGGCGCCGGATGTGCTTCTCCGCGAGGTAGCGCTCGTGCTCGCTCTGGAGATCCACACCCCACTTCACGGGGAACTCGAAATCCGCACCGCTCCGCTCGAGGATTTCGATGGCCTCGGTGTAGGTGATCCGTTCGAAGGGCGTGTCGACGATGTGCTCGAGCGTCGCTACCACCGTGTCGTCGATCCGTTGGTTGAAGAAGGCCATGTCGTCCGGGCAGCTCGCGAGCACGCCGCGAAAGACCTCCTTCAGGAACTCCTCGGCGAGATCCATATTGGCGTCGAGGTCGCAGAATGCGATCTCCGGCTCGATCATCCAGAACTCCGCCAGATGACGGCTGGTGTTCGAGTTCTCGGCGCGGAAGGTCGGGCCGAAGGTATAGACGCGGCTGAGCGCCAGGGCGCCGATCTCCGCCTCGAGCTGTCCGGAGACCGTCAGGAAGGTCTCGCGCCCGAAGAAGTCCTTCCCGTAGTCGACGGCACCGTCGTCGCATAGGGGCAGCTGATCTGGAGCGAGAGTCGAGACGCGAAAGAGCTCCCCGGCGCCTTCCGCGTCGGACGTCGTGATGACCGGCGTCTGGAGCAGCAAGAAGCCCCGCTTCTGAAAGAACTCGTGTATGGCGCGGGCGGCGGCGTTTCGCACCCGCAGCACCGCGCCGATGGTGTTGGTGCGCGGGCGCAGGTGGGCGATGGTCCGCAGGAACTCGAAGGAATGGCGCTTCTTCTGGAGCGGGTAGTCGTCACCGACTCCACCGACCGGGGTGAGCCGCGTGGCCTGGAGCTCGAAGCGCTGGCCCTTGCCCGGGGAATCCACGAGGGTTCCGCTCGCGTCGACCGCGCATCCGGTCTTGAGTGGCCGCACCTCCTGCTCGAAATTCGGCAGTTCGGGACCGGCGACCACCTGGAGTCCGTCGAAGCAGGAACCGTCACTCACCTCGAGAAACGAGACGCCCTTCGAGTGGCGGGCCGTCCTCACCCAGCCGCGCGCCGTCGCCTCGCCTCCAGCGGCGTCACGCGCGAGGATCTGTCGGATCGATTCGTTCATGTGGGCGTGCGCACCACCATCATCCGGATCTCCGTCATGTCCTCGATGGCGAAGCGGATGCCCTCGCGCCCGAGCCCGCTGTCCTTGACGCCGCCGTAGGGCATGTGGTCGACGCGCCAGGACGGCACGTCGCCGATCACGACGCCTCCGACGTCGAGCACGTCCCAGGCCCGCTGCGCCCGATACAGGTCCCGCGTGAAGATGCCGGCCTGCAAACCGAAGCTGCTGTCGTTCACCTCCGCGAGCGCGGCATCGAAGTCGCTCCAGCGCGACAGCACCGCTACGGGACCGAACGCCTCCTGGCTCACGACATCCTGGTCCGGCGCGACGCCTTCGAGGAGCGTCGCCTCGAGCATGGCGCCCTCGCGCCCGCCACCGCAGAGCAGCACACCGCCCGCTGCCACCGCCGACTGGATCCAGCCATCGAGGCGTGTCGCCTCCTTCTCGGAGATCATCGGGCCGATGGTCGTGGCCGGGTCCTTCGGATCACCCATCTCGAGCGCGCGGGTTCCGGCCACGAGGCGGTCGCGCATCTCGTCGTAGACATCCTCGTGGATCAGGATCCGCTGCACGCCGATGCAGCTCTGCCCGGACTGATAGAAGGCGCCGAAGAGGATGCGCGTGACCGCGTCGTCGATGTTCGCATCCGCGTCCACGACGACCGCGGCGTTGCCGCCGAGCTCGAGCACGACTTTCTTCTTGCCGGCCTTCGCCTTGAGTGCCCAGCCGACTCCGGGCGAGCCGGTGAACGACAGCAGGGCGAGGCGCTCGTCGGTGGTGAAGAGCTCCGCCCCGTCGCGACGGACCGGCAGGATCGAGAAGGCTCCCAGCGGAAGGTCGGTCTCCGCCAACACCTCTCCGATCAACAGTGCACCGACTGGAGTCAGGCTCGCGGGCTTGAGGACGAAGGGGCAACCCACTGCCAGGGCCGGCGCCACCTTGTGCGCCGCCAGGTTCAGTGGGAAGTTGAACGGCGAGATGAATGAGCACGCGCCGATCGGAACGCGCTTCCACATCCCGGAGTAACCCTCGGCGCGGGGGCTGATGTCGAGCGGCATCACCTCCCCGTAGATCCGAACGGACTCCTCTGCGGCAATGCGAAACGTATCGATCAAGCGGCCGACCTCGCCGCGCGAGTCCTTGATGGGCTTCCCCGCCTCGACGCAGAGGGCCAGCGCCAGCTCCTCGGCGCGTTCCTCGAAGCGGGTGACACAGTGCTGCAGGATGCGCTGGCGTTCGTAGGCGGGGAGCGCGCGCATCGGAGAGGCGGCCTCGGCGGCGAGCGCGATGCCGCGGTCGATGGCCGGCGGATCGGCGAGCGGAACGCGCGTGGCGACCTCACCCGTGTATTTGTCGATCACCTCGAGGTCGAGGTTGGGCGACTGCGCTTCGTTGCCGAGGTAATAGGGGTAGCTCTCTCGCAGCATGCTGGCCCGGGCCCGATGCCTCCCGAATCGAGCCCGACGCTACTGCTCCGTTCGTTCCGCTGTCAAGCGATCGTCTCGATGCGTCCGGCGTCGAGCAGCCAGAGCTCGAAGCGAGGATCACGATCGAGGTGCATCGCCTCGCGCACGGCGCGCTGGTAAGCGCGCCCTTGACTCGCGTAACGGGCCATGATCTCCGCAACCGCGGCGGGCGTAGCCGCCCGGTCCGTCTTGTAATCGGCGACGACCCACTCACCGGCCTCCGGATCGCGGTAACAGAGGTCGATGGATCCAGCGACGAACCCGACGGCTCCGTCGTCGTCATCCGACGGCGGCAACACGACGGGCAGCTCGCGGGCGACGACGTGCTCGGAAATGCTGCACAGTCGGGCGAGGAGCGGCCCGCCACGCAACCCGGCGAGCACTTCCTGTGCGCGGGCGACCGCCTGGATCCGGGCCGCTTCGTCGTCACAGGTCGCACGCAGCCACGCGCCCAGCCGTCGACTCTGGCGGTCGAGCTCCGCGTCGGGATCGGCATCGAGATCGAACTCCTCGAGCACGCGGTGCACCGCAACACCCGCCGCGATGGCAGCGGCGCGCCCGGGGTCGAGCGACCGATCCGAAGCCCCCGCGCGGTCGAATCGCCGCTCGGCGCGCTCCTCCCAGTGCTCCGCGTGGGAGTCCGCCGAAGGTCTCGCGTTCCAGGGTCTCGCAGAGCGTCGCTCCGCCGCCTGGCACCAGACGCGCAGCAGACGGGCTTCGGAACGGAGCACCTCGGCGGTCGGCAGCGGGGGCGGCGCGAGGTCGTCCGCCGGCAGCGCCAGCGCAGCGGACTCGAGAGCAGGGAACCGCCAGAGGGCCTCCTGGGTGTCTACGGCGCTGCCGGCGCCCCGCGAGACCAGCGAGCACATCGCCTCGCCGAGGTCGGGGACACCGGGTCTACGCGACGCCAGGAGATCGAGGTGGGTCTTTGCCGCGCCGGGCTCGACCGGCGCGTGATCCGGCGCCCACTTCCCCATCAGCACCAGGCGCTCCTTGGCCCGGGTGATGGCCACGTAGAGCAGGCGCACGCGCTCGGCATTCTCTACCCGCTCCGCCTGCTCTTCGACCTCCCGAAAGCCCAGGGTCGGTGCGCCGAAAAGTCGGTACTCGAAGCCGTCTGAGACGGAGCCCACCACGGTCCGCAGGGATCTTCCAGAGCCCCCGCTCTTCTTGTGGAGCTGCACGATATAGGTATGGGTGAAGTCGAGGCCCTTGGCCTTGTGGATCGTCATCACGCGCACGGCGTCTTCGGCGGCTTCGCTGGGCCGCGCTTCCGTGGCCTCCTGCGCCTCGGCGACGCCGGTGCGCAGCCGCCGCAACAATGTCTCCCGATCGCCCGTCGACTCCAATTGGGTCACCAGATCCCGGAAGAACTGGTCGAGGTTCGCGACGCGAAACGCCCCGAGGAAGCGCGCTGCCTCGGTCGGTTCGATCAACGAGTAGACCCGCAGCTTCTCGACGAAGACGTCCGCGGGATCAGCGTCGAAGCTCGCACGCAGCGCGCCGAGAGCCACGAGCGCCTGCCGCAAGCAATCGTCCCAGCCGTCGACTCGCTCGATTCCCGGTACGTCCCGCGGCGTCGCGGCGACCGCCGCGGCGATCGCGCGGTCGAGACGATCGTGGCTGCCGGGATCCACACCGCGCAGCTCGGTGACCAGATCGGGAAGACCCTGCGACCAGAGCGGCAGCAGGGCGGCGTCGGGCACACCGACCACCGCAGACCTCAGCCACGCGAGCAACGCGACGTGGTCGGTGCAGTCGAGCACACAGCGCACCAACGCCGACGCGTCGATGATCTCTCTGCGACGGTAGTAGGCGCGGTCCCGTTCCACAGCGTAGGGCACGCCCGCTGCGCGCATCGCCGCCAGATAGATCTCCTGGTCTCCGGTACTCCGGAACAGCACGCCGACATCGCTCCATGCGAACTTCCGTTCCGCGCGGCGCTCCACGAGATCTCGGGCCAGCGCTTCGGCTTCGAGGCGCGCCGCGCCCACCGCGTTGGGAACATCGGGCGCTGCCTCTTCGTCGTCCCAGCGCCACGACACCCAGTGCTCGACACAGGGCCCGATGCGCGGCGCGGCGGCCCGCTCGGCACTGGGCACCAGCCGTTCGAAACGGGGCTGCAACCCCGCCTCGGCCCGCATCACCGGCTCGATGACCCGCGTCACTTCGTCGAGGATCTCCGGACGGGAGCGAAAGTTCACCGAGAGCCGCGCCGGCTCGCGGTCGCGCCCGAGGACCTCGTCGACGAAGCCCTGGTACGCCCTCAGATCGGCCCTGCGCCAGCCGTAGATCGACTGTTTGGGGTCTCCGACCAGGAAGAGGCCCGGCCCGTCACCGCTGCGGTCATCCAAGGCGATCCACCGGATGATGTCGCATTGCAGCGGATCCGTGTCCTGGAACTCGTCTACCAACAGCTGATCGAGATCGCTGCGAACGCGGCGCCGCACGTTTGCGTGGTCGCGGAGCAGATCCCGCGCCTCGCGCAGCAGCGCGTCGTAGTTCACCGCGCCGCGAACGCGCATCGCCTCGCGGGCCCGATCGAGCAACGGAAGCAGGCAGCGTCTCGCCCGTTCGAGCTTGAGTGGCGCGAGCTCGCGCGCAGCCGCGACGGCGTCGGCGAGCCCGGCGGCGGCGCCCGAGATCGCTTCCGCGCGATCGCCGGCCGCGTCCTCCTCGCTCTTCTTGAACACGCCGTCGGCCCACTCGCGGAGTCTCTCGACCAGCTTCTTCTCCCAGACACCGCTGAGGGACACGACGAGGGCGTCGAATTCCGCGAGGGTCGGCGCGGTGACTCCCGAGAGCCGCGCTGCGGTCGCATCCACGGCGTCGCGAACCCGCTGGGCGATCGTCGAACGCTTGGCGGCGACGAGGCAGCCCGCCTCGGCCTCGCCGAAGCGGGAGACAGCGCGCGCGAGGTCGTCGATCCACTCGGCCGTGCGTCGCTCCGGGAACGCCTCGTCCGCGAGTGTCTCCGGGGACGCGCCCGCATCGAGCAGATCGGCGAGGGCCTGCTCGATCTCGGCCGGACCCACCCCGTCGACCGCCAGCGCGATCCAATCGTCGTCACCCGGGTCGCCGTAGCCGGACTGCACGGCTTCCTCGACCACCTCCCGCACGACCTCGTCTCGGATCAGGTTGTCTGCGTCCACTTCGAAGCCGGGGTGGAGCCCCACCTGCAGCGGATGCTGCGCGAGCAACCCGCGGCAGAAGGAATGGATCGTCTGCACGGCGAGGTGGTCGAGGGCTCCGACGAGGACCCGCGCGCGCGCGCGGCGCACGGCCGAATCGTCGGGAAGCGCCTTCTCATCCACGAAGACGGGAACCTGGCCGGCCTCGATATCGACGAGGGCGGCGCCGGTGCGCCGGGCCATCTCCGCCGCCGCCGATTCGGTGAAGGTGATCGCCGCCACGCGGGAGAGGACATCCGCCGCGACGCGCTCGGCCGCGAGAGACGGATCGTCGCGGGCGGCGACCGGATCGGCGGCGATGCGCTCCTCCGCGGCCACCCAGCCGCGATCCAGGGACCAGGCGACGATGCGCGCCACCAGCAGGCCCGTCTTCCCGGTACCGGCGCCCGCCTCGACGACGATCGGCCGATCGTACTCGCGCTGGGCCTCGGCGCGAGCTGCTGCGTCGGCGGCGCGCAGCGCAGCGCTGTCGTTGGCGTCGGTCACGGCGACTCCACCGGCTTCGACTCCGCTCGCTTCTGCGCGCGCAGGTTCCAGATCGCACGCAGCGCGCGCTCCGCATCGCCGCCGCGGTCCGCGCCATCGGCCTCCAGCCAGCGCGTCAGCCGCATGCGAAACCCCGAGTCACCCCGGATACACGCGGTCGCGAGCTCACATCGCTCGCAATCCGGGTTCTCCGTCTGGAGGTCTTCCCCCGTCAAGCGCGGCACGAAGGCTCCCGCGTCGATTGCCCGCAGCGCCGACTCCACGGCGGCGCGAAAGGGCGCCAGCACGTCCTCCCGATCGGACCGCACCGCGTACTCCGCGTGGTCCGGGATCAGCCCGGGTCGCAGGAACACGAAGCGTCCCTCCCCATCGCCGCCCGCGGCGACGGCGTAGATCGCGGCCTGGAGGCTCTCGCCCCGGGACACGGCGGCCAGCAGATGCTTCTCTCGGGTGGAAGCGTTGACGCCGGTGGAGATCGGCCGTCCGGTCTTGTAATCCGTGAGCACGAGGTTCCCGTCGCTCAGGTCTACGCGGTCGGCGCGGAAGGAAAGCGTCCGGCCGTCGGCCCACGGGATGCTCCCCTTCAGCTCGGCTGCCACGACTCCCCCGTCCGCATCGTCGCCGGCGTCCAGTTCACGGGCTCGCTCGACGAACCGTCGCGCCTGGTCGGCGAGGATGCGCGCGAGCCCGTTCATCGCGATGCCGTCTTCGGTGAGGACGTGCGACGCCGCGCGGCGCAGCAGCTTCTCCAACGCATCGCCCTGCGGCCAGACGATGCGAACCGGTGCGCGCAGGCGCGCATCGTCGAGGGAGGACGGAGGATCGCCCAGGGCGACCTGCGCGATGTCCTCCAGGGCACGGTGCACGACGAGACCGAGCAGACGCGGATCGCTTCCGGGCAGGGCGGCCAGTGGATCCGGCGGCGGAAACAGGCGCAACAGCCGGGAGAGGAAGCTCTGCCACGGACAACGCGCGAGTGCCTCGACGTTCGTGATGTAGAGCGGACCGGTGCGCGGATCGCCCGCTTCCGCGACCGCCCCGGTGAATCCGAAGTAGGGCCCCAGACCGGCTGGCCGCGGACGCGGGGGGTCGAACTCGTCGAGGACGCGCAGGCGCCCGCGGGTCGCCGCATCCGCGCGTCCCACCCGAAGCCCACCGGGCAGGCTGCGGTCGACGTCTTCGCACGCCAGCGCGAGCGCCTCGGCGAAGCCCGCCCGCGCAGGCGCGTACAGCCCCGCGCGCTGCGCCGCTTCCGCCGGCGTCTGGCGTCCCGCGCGTGGCCCGTCTGCGGTCGGACGCGGGCACAGCGGGGGCACACCCAGCGGTTCGAAGCCTTCCGAACCCCAGCGCAGTCGTTCGACCAGAGTCGAGCGGGCGCAGTCCACGCCGTCGTCGGTCGCGGTCTGCCAGCTCAGCGTCACCCGAGGGCTCGACGACAGCAGCTGCGCGAAGAGGTAGCGATCCTCCTCGATGCTGGTCGCCTTGATGGGCAGATCCGGGAGCACCTCGGCCAGCTTGCGCCGCACCAGGTCAGGCAGAAGCGGATCTGGGCGGACGCGGCGGGGAAAGACGCCGCGATTGAGGCCGATCACGAAGAGGTCGCCGAAGGTGCGGGCGCGCGCCTCCATCACGCTCAATACCTGCACCCCTCCCCCGGCGCCGCCGATCGGCTCCGCTCCGAGAGGGTCGAAGGCGCGACGCAGCAACAGCTGAAAGTCGTCATCGGTCAGGGAGAAGTCCGCGGGCAACGCGCGCGTCAGCGCCTCGACCGCGTCGAGCACGGGCCTGCACTCCGGAGCCTGCGCCTCCCAGCCGAGCCCCTCGCACAGCAGCCGGCGGAGCTCGTCGAGACGCGCGCCGAGGCACCGAGCCGTTCCGATCCGGTCGAGCTGTCGGCACACGCGCCGGGCGGCCGCGACACCCCGCGCAAAGGCATCGAGCGAAAGCATGCGCCGCGACGCCCGAGCCACCTCGCCCTCTTCCTCACCGTCCTTCCACGCGCCGACCGCCGGGAGCGAGAGATCGCGCCGGCGAGGAGGCTGGGCGGCGACATCCGCGACGCGCACGGCCCCGATGTGCCGAAGTGCGAGGCGAAGATCGGCGTGGGAGTCGGAAGGCGAAACCGAATCGAGACGCGCCGTCGCCTCGAGCCAGCGATCGGCCGGCGTCCGCCCCCCCTGGCGCAACAGGTCGAGCAGCGCCTGGACCCGCCGGCGCGTCGCGCCGGTCGATCCCTTCTCTCCGACGCCGGAGAACGGGATGCCCAGCCGCCGGAAGTGCTGCCGGATCGCGACCCGGTAACGCTCCACGTCGCGACATACCACCGCGATCGCTTCGGGATCCTGTCCGGCATCCAAACGCAGACGGACGCGATCGGCCACCGCGCGCACCTC
>JBHHVG010000092.1:0-9043 GCA_046754165.1 Myxococcota bacterium | reverse complement strand
GCGTCAGCGGGGCTCGAGCCTCATGATGGGCGGGTCGTCGCCGCGGACCCAGTCGAGGAGCGGATGGCCGCCGTACTTCTCCTCGAAGCCGGCGATGATGCGCGCGCGTTCCGCATCCGCGGTAACGAAGGTCGCACGCACCGGGTAGTCCGTCCCGTCGATGCGAATGGCGATCTGGGGATCCCGCTCGACGTTCGCGCCCCAGGTAGTCCGCCGTGAGGTGCGGATGTAGCCAATGCCCTCCTGGACCAGCAACCAGATCGTGGTGTCACGAGTGCCACCGTCGGCGTCGGTCGTGAGGACGGTGATGGTTTCCACATCGGCAACGGCGGACCAGTCGGGGCCGGAGGCGAAGGCCGGCGCGGTGCAGAGCAGCGCGATGGTGGCGGCGAGTCCGAAGGAACGGATGGATTGGTCAAGGTGCATCGGTATCTCCATGAGGATCGGTGTAGCGACGCCGCTCACCGTGTCCGCAGTCGAGGGCTTCACCGTGGATCCCGGCGACGCCTAGAACGGGATCTCGTCGTCGCCGAGGCCTCCGGGCGGCCCGCTTTGCAGCGGCGGTTCGTCGGCGGCGGGGCGAGCACTGTCGCTGCGAGCAATCTCCCACACGTCGAGGCTGTTGAAGAAGCGCGTCTCGCCCTTCGGGCTCGTCCACTCGCGCCCGCGCAGGCTGAACTCGACCGCGACCTCGTCGCCGATCGAGAACCCATCGAGGTTCTCGCAGCGATCGCCGGTGAGCTGGAACTGCACGAACTGCGGGTAGCGCGGGTTCTCGTTCAGCTCGAGCACGAACTCCCGCTTGCGGAAGCGCTCGGTCACCTGCTGTGCGTCGGAGATGTTGTGGAGTCGGCCGCTGGTCTTGAATCCCATGCCGCAGATCATAGTCCGGGATCCAGCCCGGGAGTACTCTGCCGGCGCTCGGCCGGGTCCTACGGGTGAACCCCCCGCGCTTGCGCGGAATTCCTGCTCTCGGGCGCGTGCGGCGCATCGGCCGACGGCGCGGCGGCGCGTTCGGCGCGCACCGCTACCTCGGGCCGCACCATGGTCGTCCGTCCGTTGAACACGGCCCCGCGCTCGATCTCGAGGCAGGGCGTCTCCGCATTCCCGTGCAGGCGACCGGTCGATCGGATCGTGAGCTGTCGCGAGACGGTGACGTTCCCGGCCACGGCCCCGGCGATCACGACCTCGCGCGCGCGGATGTCCGACTCGACGCCCCCGGCCTCGCCAACGATCACCTTGCCCTCGCTGACGATGGTGCCCTTGAACTCGGCATCGATCCGGAACGAGCCGCTGAGTCGCAGGGTCCCCTCGAAGTTCGCGCCCTGCTCGATGAAGGTCCCGAAACCCTCGACCGGAGGGTGGGTCGACGCGCGTGCGCTCCCGTCGCTGCTCGCCGTGTCTCGCCGCCCCACCGTTCGGCGCACCCACCCCTTGTTCGTGTCGTCCTGGCTCATCGCGCGGTTCCCCCCATCAACCGCCGCTCGAGCGGCGGAGTTGCCGGTTCCTGAAGGCAGATCGGCGCTTCGAGGGCGGCACTTGAGGCGCTCGAAACCCCACGCGATCGCAGCATATCCCGACAAGGCCGGGGGCTCCGTATGGATGGCTGCGCGCGGCCGATTTCTCCTCACGCGGGGTTTCGCAGCAGCAGCTCGTTCGGATGCGGATCCAGAAAGACCTGGCCGTCCAGATAGCCGATCTCGTGGTGTCGCACGAGGTGGCGGATCACGGTGACCGGCACTGCAAGGGGGACGTGTCCCCGGCGGTACGCCCGGATCAGGTCCGTGAGCTCGGCGCGCGAGGCGGGTGCCAGGTGCTCCCTCAGGTAGCCGGCGGCGTGCTGCAGGACGTCGGCGTTGCCTCCCCGGGAGGCGGCCTTGGCGAGGGCTGCCATGAACTCCCGCTGATAGTGGTCGCGGAAGGCGGCGCGCGGGAGTTCCATCAGCGCCGCGACCCGATGGCCGAGCGCGCGACAGACGGCCGGCGAGTGCGCCATGAGCTGGAGCTCGTGGGCGGCGTGGAAAGCGACGACGTCACGATTCTTCCAGCGCCGGGAGAAGAGACCGCGCAGCCTGCGGTAGGCGAAGACGCGCGCGATGAAGTTCTCGCGCATTGCGGCGTCGTTCAGGCGCCACTCGTCCTCCACCGGCATGTCCGGATAGGCGTCCTGTAGGGCGCCGGCGTAGAGACCCCGGCCCTCCCGTCTGGGCGTGCCGCGTCGGGTGTGGATCGTCACTCCGGTCATGCCGCAGCTCGGGGAGCCCTTCTTGAGGATGTAGCCGGAGAGATCGAGGCCCCGCAGCGCGCGAACGCGCCGGGCCGCGAAGCGCTCGATTGTGAGCGTGTGGTCGCGACCGGAGCGGATCTCTCTCATGCGGATGTCGTCTCCCTCTCGGACGAGCCGCATGGCCGGACGCGGTGTCTCCAGGCCCGCCTCGACCTCGGGACAGACGGGCACCCACTCGACGTAGCTCCCCAGCTCGTCGGCAAGGATGCGGCTGCGCTGGTGGCCCCCGTCGTAGCGAACCTCGACGCCGAGGAGGCAGGAGGACACTCCCAGGCGGATCCGTGCTTCGGAGGTCGACACCGTTTCAGCGCTCCCGCAGTCCCTGCTGTTTCAACCGCCACAGCAGCAGCTCCAGGCGATCCTGCCCGAAGAAGGGCTCTGCTTCGAAGACGCAGGTCGGTACTCCCCAGTGTCCCGACGCCTCGTGGTCGCGCTGGTTCTGCTGGATGGCCGCTTCGAGCCGCTCGCCCTCCGCGTCGAGGATCGCGTCCATCTCCGCCAGGTCGAGCCCGGCGCGCTCCGCGGACCGCGCGAGGTGGTCCCCCTCGTTCCAGCCCCGGACCTCACCGCTCCAGATCAGGTGCGAGACCCAGGCAATGAAGGGGAGTCCGCGCCGCCGCTCGCTCGCGAGCTGGCCGAGCCGGGTCAGCCGCCGGATGTAGGGCTGCTCGTCGGCGGTCACGAGGCGGCCCCCGATCGAGGTCTGGACGATCGGGTCCGGCTGGGGCCACCCGAACGCGATGCCCTGGTGCTCCGCGATCCGGATGCAGTCGCGGACGAGGTAGGGGGGCCACAGCGGGTTGACCGTCGCGAAGAAGTCCGGGAGGCGGACCGCGATCGGATAGACCGGGCGGACGTTCACCGCGAGATCGTAGACTGCGGCCATCTCGACCAGGCGGGGCGTCGCGAGGTACGAGTAGGGGCTGCGAAACGACCAGTAGACGTCGATCGAGAGGGTCATGGCGCTACGGGTAGCGCAGGTCCGCCCACGCATGTCGATCCGGCGGGAAAGGTTCCAGCGGCGCCCCCGTGGGGCCTCCGTTTGCCATTCGGGCTGCGAATCCGCGTATCCTCCCGGAGGCAGGCTGACGAGGGTTCCGCCGCCTTGCGGGTCTACATCCGGAACTGTCGCACGCCGGACCTGGGGCCGGGGCCGAGCGCCGGAGAGTGTGGCATTCTGGGTACCGAATCGAGGGTGTCGCCTTGGATGGTCGTTACGGTCGTCTCGCGGACCTGATGGAGCTGATGGGATTGCTCCAATCCCGGGTTTCCGGCGTGTCGATCGACCAGATCGCCGACCGCTTCGATGTCAGCCGTCGGACCGCGGAACGCATGCTGGCCGCGCTGCGCGACCGCTTCCCGGAGCTGGACCCGGAAGTTCGAGACGGCCACAAGTACTGGAAGCTGCCGCGGTCGAGCCGTGTTCCCGCCGTGGTGCTTCCCGAGGACCTGGCGGAGCTCACCACGCGCATCGCAGGGCTCGAAGCGAAGAGGCGCGACGCCGAGCAGGAGTCCGACCTGTTGCACGCGATGGCGGAAGACGTCATCGGTACCTCGAACGTCGGCGTGTTCGTCCTGGACGCCGACTTCCGAGTTGTCTGGATCAATCGCGCCATCGAGTTGTACTTCGGCATTCGCCGGGTCGACGTCGTCGGGAGGGACAAGCGCCGACTCATCCGCGAGCAGATCCGGGGGATCTTCGAAGAACCGGACGAGTTCGAACGCCGCGTGCTGGCCACGTACGACGACAACAGCTACATCGAGCACTTCCGTTGTCATATCGTGGCGGACGAGACCAGGGCGGAACGCTGGCTGGAGCACTGGAGCCGGCCGATCGAAGCGGGGCCCTACGCCGGCGGGCGCAGCGAGCACTACGTCGACATCACCGCGCTCGTGGAGGCGAGTGCCCGGCAAGCCGCTCCGACGCAAGCGATTCTCGCCAGCGCGCTGCGGTCGCTCAGAAATCCGCTCGCCCAGCTCCAGGTGAAGATGGACGAGGCGCTGGCGAGTCGCGACGATCCAACAGGGGCCCTGTCGCAGATCTCGTCGCTGGCCGAGCGCATACAGCGCAGCGCCGACCAGACCCTGCGTCTCGACCCCGACAGGGCGGGGGGCACGAGAAGCCGGCGCTGAGCCGCAAGATCCGGCACGAAACGCGTCGAGGGTCTTCAACGTGGGCGCTCCCGGGCCATTTACCGTGTCCAGAGGGAAATATCTCCGGGGCCGACCGAATCTGTCGCACGCGGGGGGTACGATCCCAGCTGCGCCAGAGAGAAGCGTGGCCTCGGGTGTGCAGTATCCGCAGCCGGCACCCCGAGGCCACTTTCGCGTGAAGGCGACCAAAGAGGCGAAGCGAATCCGCCCCCGCTATGCGGTCGAGATCTGGATCGCGTCGCTCGCCGCGACACATGGTGACGCCGGGGCGACCCGGTGAGCGAGGTCCTCCGCAACGCCACCACCCTCTGGGCTTTGTCCGAGTTCACGGGCGCCCCGGTGTCGCGTTGCCTGCCGAGCTCGTCTCCGAGACCGCGTGCGGTCAGAACAACCCGTAGTGAGGAGCAGCAGCCCGACCGGTCGCCCCTTTGGCCAACGCGCGGGCATCTCGAGTGAGTTTGCAGAGCTCGTCACAGTGAGATCTCCCATGGGTCCAGATAGGTTTTCACGCATCTGCCCGCTCAGGGCGCGTTGATCGATCGGATCGATGACGACGCCTTGAACTCCTATGCCGTCGACATCTATCGCTGCGAGTACCGTTAGCCCGGGAGATTGGCGGTTCTGAGGCGTCAGAAGAGCTGGCTGGCCCGTTCGATCTCCTCTGGCTCTGCGGCTTTTCGGTCGCCGATTCCTCCGCTCGGGGCATCGATCTCCGTGCTCGTGATCCGGACCTCGACTGCGTAGGTCACCACCTTCTCCTCTCGTGGGCTTTCGCCGAAGAACCACCTCGCAAAGATGCCCTCGCGCAGCGAGCGTCTGGTGATGCGCTGCTCGACCGTAACGCTGACGACGAGATCGAGGCGCTTGGAGTCCTCGACCCAGGTGTCCGTGACGATGTCGATGTCGTTCCGCGCCTCAGGCGGAGAGGGCAACTCCGGAAAGTCTGCGCTGGCCAGCCGGGGCTCCGGGTACCGGGTCACGATCACCGTACGAAGAACGCCCCACGCTTCCTTCAGCGCCTCGGTTCGCTGAGAGCCGCCAGGCGGTAGGGCGTGCCGCAACGATATCCGCCAGAGTCGACTGTCTGAGAACTCTGGAGCCAAGTCGAATCCGTAGCGCCCGATCGCCACACGAATGCTGCACTTGTAGCAGTCGCGGCGAAAGAGGCCCTCGTCGAGGTTCTCACGGACCTTGCTCGCCACCGAGATGCGGCTGTCGCCGAAGTCGAGATTCGAGAACGCGCGCACCTCACCTGCTCGGGCCGGCAGCGCGAACCAGACGGCGGCCCCCCCCAGCGCCAGACGAGCTCGGAGCTTCATCAATAGCCAGTGTATCGATCGAGTGGTCGGTTGGGCCAGAGATCGGCTTCCGAGATCCATAGCAGCACGTTGCCGCGCCTCGGCACGTCGACGACGCGGGCCTGCTCCCCTCGGATATCGCCTTCGGAATCGCCGAATTGGACGCGGACCTCGTGGCGCCCCGGGGCGAGGCGCAGCGGGACCAGGTGAATCGAGTCGGGGAGCTTGTCCCAATAGCGGGTATCCGCCTGGGGCTTGATGCCGTGGCCATACGCCATCGCGATGAGTCCGGCCAACTCGAACCCCGCTCCGACGGGCCCACCGATCGCGGTCCCGACGTGGTTGAAGGTCAAACCGCCCTCCTTGGTGGTCCGTTTCTCATAGGCCTGACCCGCGAGAATTACGTCGAAGGCCCGCCCGCCGCGGGTCTGTGCCTGGAACGCCAGGTTCCCGGTCTCGCGTGTCGCCGAGTACGGCCCCCGATCCACGGAAACGCGGGCGTACAGCCCGTCCGCAGAGCGCCGCCCGATCGTGAGCAGGTCCTTCTCATCGCCTTGGGGGACCTTGAAGGGTGCTCGTCCGAGCTCGATGTAGAGGAGCACGTTGTCGCCTGGGTCGAGGCGCGGGAGCGTCGTGTTGTGTCTCCTGGCCAGCTTGCGAGCGTTGCCGAAGGCTTCGTCGATCAGGTGCTGGTCGGACGAGCCCGCCACAAGCGCGCGCGCCAGCAAGTACTCGGCGACCTCGAAGTCGCATTGATTCTGCTGCTCATCGGCAAAGGCGTCTTGGAGAATCGCCCCCCGAAAGGAGGCCGCCGCGTTCTGGTAGTCGCCGGCTCCGTAGTCGAGCAAACCCCGGTACACGTACGCTGTCATCCGCTCGTAGGGCTCCCCCTTGAAGGGCTTCTCGGCCTCCTTGTGATAGCGCTTGCGCGCCTCGACGGCGGCGTTGTCATCGCCGGAGTAGATCGCCTCGATCTCTTCGATGGCGATGTCGAGCATCTCCCCGGCGACGGGCGCGTTTCCATCCCAGATCGCCAGTGAGGCAGCCGTCATCGCGTGCAGGGCGCGGTCGCCTCCCACGCCGCGCCGCGCGAGCCCGACCTCGGTCTTCAGCTCGTGGGAGAGTTTCGGGCGCGCGGATTGATGACCGCCTGTTCCCGGAAGGAATGTCGAGCCGGCGCAGGCGAGTGCGATGCCGGCGAGTGCGAGACCGAGGAGTTTCGCCGCCGAACGGAGGGCCACCGGGACCCCGGCGCTAGCGAGCGCCCTTCAGAGGCTTGGTGAAGACGAAGGGTCTGCCCCGGATGTGCCGGCACGAGGACGCCAAGCGAAGCACGATCGGCCAGGAGATTCCGAAGGAGTCATACTGCTCGTCGACGGTTCCTTCCACCAAGCCGTCATACTCGTCGCCGAAGGCCCGGTCGAGTGCCAGGTAGTTCTGGTTTCCCTCGGCGCCGAGCGGAAAGACGTACCCCCCGAGCTGGAGCCGCCACTGACAGCTGTCCCCAAAGGTCTCCTTGCCTACCAGGTTGATTCGGTTGATGTCGTCGATGGGAACGGTACTCGGGAGGAGGCCCACGGGGACATTGATGGCGCATCCGGCCGCTGTGAGCAGCACGATGGCAGCCACGAGCGTGACCTTCCCGATTCTCCACACTACGTACATCGTCGTCGTCCCTCTCTCCGGCTGCCTCAGCGGAGGTAGCGAATGGCGTCGCCTCGCACGGTCACGCAGGCAATCCGGTACAAACCCAGAAAATTTGTGCCCGCAGCGTCAACGGTGACGTTGATCAGGGCGTCGGCGCCCTCGTTGGAAGACCGAGCGCGGGTGTAGGCGTTGTGGATGGGCTCTTCGATGGACAGGGGGATGAAGCTCAGCAGGTAATGCGAGCAACTCTCCCCCTCGGCCGTTCCGAGAACCTCGATGGCATCGAGGTCTGGGACGGGCCTAGACGAAGCGTCGATGTCGATAGGAGAGTAGGCCAAGCAGCCGCTCAGGAGAACGGCAGATCCGAGAACGAAGGCGATCGCTGTCGAGGTTCTCAAGGGCTCCTCTCCTGCACTCGCGTCACGCCGAGGGGACGCCGTGGACGATCGTGCACGACTGTCCGTAGAACGGGATGAAGACAAACCCGCGCACATCGACGGTTACGTCCGTGAGGGTATCGGTCCCACCCGCGGCCTTGGCACTATCGAGGGCCTCGCGTGCAAGGTTTCCCTTTCCGAGCGGAATGATCCCGAACAAGTAGGCTTGGCAGCTTGTTCCCTCGACTGCGGCTGCATTTGACTTGACTGCCCCGGGTTGGTTCGACGCCGTGATTTCGAGCGGCGCATAAACGGTGCACCCCGACCCCGCGACCAACGCGAGGATCGCGACCCAAGAAAACGTCCAACGGATGCGTCGCATCGCGGTCTTCTCCTTCCCTCAGCGGCCCTTCTTGAACCGGATGGCCTGTCCCTCAACAATCACGCAATTCTTCTGAGCGAACGGATAGGCGGTCAGCTTCGTGTCCACCGTCAGGTCGATCAGCGCGTCAGCTCCACCGGCGACCGCGGCGCCGTAAGCGTCATGAACGCGACCCCCGTCGCTGACCGGAAAGCCGAGAAGGACCCACCACTGGCAAGACTCGCCCCTCACAGCGCCCGTCACCTGGAACGAGCGTCCCGCGATCGGCTCGCTGCTGGAGTAGATCGGGTGCGGGGCGGGGCGGTAGATCGTGCAGCCCGTGAGCATGAACACCAGAGATCCCAAGGCGCCTCCGGCTCTGAGCGCGCGCTTCTTGGATACAACCATCAGCTTCCCATCCCGCTCTTTCGACTAATATCAATGCTATTAATCGATTGCTTCGTTGCATGTCAAGAAGAATCATTCGATCGTGCTCGTCTCGACCAGGATCCTCATCGTTTCACAATACGCTGTAGCCCCGGGATGCTATGCTCCGGCCGTTGCGCGAGGTCAACCACGGCCGATGGTGCAAGAAGAGTTGCATGCAGGTAAAT
Organism: Myxococcota bacterium; assembly: GCA_046754165.1. Classification (GTDB taxonomy): domain Bacteria; phylum Myxococcota_A; class UBA9160; order UBA9160; family SMWR01; genus JAFDEI01. Next base: position 305 of record JBHHVG010000092.1, on the reverse strand, counting down.
TCACTCAACACGAAAATATTGTTTCCAATGCTCCTCGTGGCGCTTGCCTGCGCTGCGAACCGTGTGGACGACCGCGCCGGGCGCGCGACCGTCTATCAGGATCCGGGCAGCGTTGGTCCTGGTGCGGGCGTAGGTATCGAGTCCCAGGACATCGTCCGCATGACCGACGAGATGATGCGCGACATGCTCCGGACCCCCGTGCTCGCCGGGCGCCAGAACGCGCCCCGGATCATCGTCGACTCGCGGTACTTCGACAATCAGAGCAGCACGCGCATCAACGTCAATACCATCACGGACCGCCTTCG
>JBHHVG010000091.1:0-9107 GCA_046754165.1 Myxococcota bacterium | reverse complement strand
ATGAACCCGAAATCGAAGTTGTGCAGCCAGTGTCCCACAGCGTACACATTCGGGATCTGCACCGATCGGGCGACCGTGCGGACGTAGAGGACGATCAAAGCGAGGCAGAATACCCGCTCTGTCCACCGCGCCGCAGGCGGCGAGCCCTCCAGCACCTCGGTCTCGGCTTCCATCGCTCCCGTATTCGATCGCGGCTCATCCGCGCAGAGCCTCGGGCCGGATGCCACGGTGACGGTCGAACTCCGCGGCCACCCGCCAGTCGGAATTCCACTGCATCCATCTCCGTGGGGACACACCAGACTGAGGCATCGAGGGACGGGGGTCAAGCGCGAATACGCTCCGACGTCTCTCTCATCCGGTGAGATATCATCGCGGGCGAAATCGCAGTGGACGAGGGTGGCAGATGGTGGTCACGGCAGAGAATCCGGAAGTGGTCGACGCGGGGATCGAGACCGACGTCGCTCCGTCTCCGCTCGCGCCCCGGCAGGTCGAACGCGAGTTCAAGAAGCTGCTCGCAGCGGGGACGCGCATCCAGGCGGTCGGCGGGGCGCGCACCGATCCGAACCGTCTGCTGCACGAGGGCTACACGCCGAAGCACAAGCTCGAACTCTTCGGCTGTACCTTCTATCTGACGAACCTCCGCATGGACGAGAACTTCCGCTTCTTCGTCGCGTACGTGCTGATGCCGGGAGCATCCGGCGGACCTCCGCGATCACGGGTCGTGCATCCACGCATCTTCTACAAGGACTCGTCGCTCGTGTGGCGGTCTCCGACCCACTGCATCCGTTCGGACGACGAGAACTGGATCGGAAAGGGCGACCTCAAGGTCGCCATCATCGACGGCGAGGAGATGGAATTCGGCGCCGAGGAGACGACGAACCTGCCGCTCGAGATCCAGTGCCCGCTCGACGTCATCAGCCGCAAGGGCGGGCGCGTTCGACGGGACCTCCGGGCGGTTCCGCTGGTGCTGCGCAACGCGCCGAACGACCGCTTCGAGCCCTATCAGGACTTCTCGGGTCCGCGGCGCGCGGCCATGTCCCTGGACTACAACCTGGTCAACGGCGGGGAGTTCGTCGCATTCTTCACCCGAGTCGGTGACCCGACGTCGCTCCGATTCTCTCCGGGCTTCGAGCCGGATTTCGCGGGCGGTATCGTCGAGGTCTGCGAATCGAAGAGCCGGCTCTACGGCGGCGGGATCCGGAAGTTTCGCATCGTTTCGTCGAACCGTCAGATCCAATATCAGTTCATCGCCGCGCCCCGTCACGTGTGGATCATCCCGCCCCAGACGCTGACACCGGAGCTGATGTCCTACGCAGTGCGCACCGTAGACGTCAACGCCGACGAGGACCTCTTCGTGCCCGGGTACGAGTATCACTACATCGATGATTCCGAGGATCCCCCGCTCCTCCACAGTCAGATTCCAGAAGGCTATGCGGGGAAGGCCAGCGACGTCGACGACTCGCGGGCGGACGCGTCGCCGTGGCTCGAGGCGCTTCCGGTAATCCAGGAGTTTCGGAGGACCGTGCTGCGGCGCTGAGATCGCGCGGCCCGGTCGAGGGTCTACCTCCGCGGTTTCGCGGGCGCGAGCTCTCGTCCCGCGGAAGTGACCGCGGTCACGCTCTCGGAGGGACGGAGCGCCGACGTTCGTCGAGGGACGAACCGAAGGGGGTCTGGACGTGAGAAGAGCCGTGCTCGTGTTGGCACTCGTGGCCTCGTTGGGTGTCGCCGCCCCGACGCCGTCCCGGGCGGGGACGACGATCCTGACGCACGGCTTTGCGCTTCTCGCCACGCAGCCACCGTCCTGGATCTTCAGCATGGGTCGCGCGATTCTCGCGGCGGCGGGCGATCCGTCGGGCTGCGGCGCCATCGGCGGCCAGGCTCCGCTCGGGACGATGTTCCTCTACGATCCCGCCACCGGGGGTTGGAACCTCGAGTGCGGGAGCACCGCGCCCAACGGCGAGATGGTGCTCGTCTTCAACTGGACCCGGGAATCGGATGGAATCAACCTGGGCGGGACCCAGGGTTACGCCGAGGCGGCCGCCGACGCGCTCTGTGCCGCGCTGCGCGATCCGGTTCTCCCGGCCGCCTTCGCCGGGCAGGACCTGCTGGCTGCGGATGTCCACTTCATCGGACACAGCCGCGGCGCCGTCGTCAACAGCGACTGCGTCGAACGGCTGGCGGCGGCCGACGTCGCTGTAGACCACGTCACCACCCTCGATCCGCACCCGGTCGACGGTAGCCTCGACTTTCCCCTCGGCTCCGTCGACTGGGGAGACGCCACTCCCACGGTCTTCACGAACGTCGGCTTCGACGACAACTACTGGAGGGCCGACAACGGAGGCATCGGTGCGCTGGACTTCGACGGGATGTCCGTCGTGGGCGACATCGATCTCGATCTCGGGAATGCGATCGAGGGGTTCGGAGATCTCGACCCGCCCCTCGAGCACACGGAAGTGCACGCCTGGTACCACGGGACGATCGACCTCACTGCCAACGACGACGGCGCGGGCACGAACATCGACAACGAGCTGTTCACCAATTGGTGGGGGAGCGGTGTCCCCGCGCGAGATTCGGCGGGATTCTTCCACTCGGCGATCGTCGGCGGCACCCGTCCCGCGCCCGTGTCCGGCACCGCGCCGGCGCACGACGTCTTCGAGATCTACAACGGGGACTTCGAGATCGTGGATACGGTCACCGAGCCGATCGGTGTCGGATACGCCGGCTGGATCCATCACGGTGGAGACAAGTCCGGAACGCTCATCCCCTGGGAGTCGGCGGATCCACCTCCCGGTTCGACCTACTACCTGACGCTCTTCGCGGGCTCCAACAATCGCGCGCTCACCCACAATCGGATGTTCGTGGACGGGGCGACGACGGACATCGAGCTCTCGACACGCGTGTTCACGTCGTCTCCGAACGATCGCTTTCGCCTCTTTCTCACCGACGGTGTGTCGGACCACCAGATCGCCGACGTCACGCTGACGGCGACCACCCCGTGGACGGGCGTTTCCTTCACGGTCCCCACTTCGATCACAGGGAAGACCCACGCCCTGCGACTCGAGATCGACGGTGGCGGAGACGGAGTCGAAGCGGTCGTCGATATCGACAACCTCCGTTTCGCCCCGGAGCCCTCAGGCTCCCTGCTGATCGGAACCGGCATCGCAGGGCTGCTGTTGATCGGTAGGCGGCGCATCCGAGCCTGAGAAGGGGTGTGTGGTTCTTCAGCGCACGCGATCCGCGGGGACCGGCGCGGAGATGTGGGCGGCGAACTGATCGAGAAGCCAGGTCGCAATGGGAAAGCCTCCGGGTTCGGCGAAGTGCACGCCGTCCTCGCGCAGCAGCGCGCCGTCCTGCATCCGTCGACAGGCCCCACCGGGGCACAGCTCGCCGTCGAGATCGATGAGGATCGCGCCTGAACGCTCGGCGACGCGACGGCGGACCGCGTTCTGGCAGTCCATGCGCCGGCGCGCGAGCTCGGCGAGTGGGGCGAGGTCCGCGCCGGGTCCGCCGGTGAGGTAATCCGGCGCGTCGATCACCTGGGGCGGCGCGGACGCGACCACGGCGACGAGACGTCCGCCGCGCTGGAGCTGCCGAACGGTCGCCTCGAGATCTTCTGCGTGGGCTTCGTCCAGGATGGACTCGCACGGGTGATGCCAACCGCCGCGGATCTCCTTGGCCCCGAGTCCCGGCCAGCCCTCGAGTACGATCACCAGCGCCGGGTCGAGCTCGGAGACGTCCTTTGCCCACTGCGCGCGTACCTGGTCGCAGTAGCCGAGGAGAACCACCTTGCCGCTGCGAAAACGAACGCGTGTGGCCTCGAGCGCGGTGCACCCGCCTCCTGCACGCGTGACGACGCGCGGCGCCCCGCGTCCACTGATCGTCTGGAAGAGCGGATCGAGCCGCGCCGCCAGCGAGTCGCCGACGATCAGCACCACCGGCGCGTCGGGATCGACCGAAGCGACCGGAGTCCCGGCACTCGCGCTGCGGATCGGTAGACGCGTCGTCGCGAGGAGCAAGGCGGCAGCGACGGCGGCGGAGAAGGCTCCCGCAGCCAGCGCGGTGCGCGGCGCGATACCCCCACGCCGGACCGGAAGCTCCAGCCACCGGTAGGAGGCTGTGGCGATCGCGCCGCTCACGCCGATTCGCAGCGACGTCAGCAGCCAGCCCTCGAGGCCGGTGCGCTCTGGAGAGAGTGTCACGTAGACCGGCCAGTGCCAGAGATAGAGGCCGTAGCTGATGAGACCGAGCCACCGGAGGGGCTCCCAGGAGAACATCCGGCTCACGATTCCCCGCTCGGCGAGCACCGCGGCGGCGATCACGCCCGTCGCCATGGCCTCGAACAGGAACAATCCACCGCGGTAGAGCCACGGAAGCTCGCCGTGAGTCCCGAGCCAGCCCCAGGCCAATCCCGCCGCCGACACCAGGCCGAGCATGTCGAGACCGCGGTGGGCCAGTGGTGATCGCGGTCGGGCTCCCCGCACGCAAGCGGCGAGGGCCGCTCCCAGCAGCACGGCCGCGGCACGCGTGTCCGTTCCGAAGTAGACGCGCGCCGTCCCCTGCCGCTCATCGAAGAGCAGGGCCATCCAGGTCGCGGAAGCGACGGCCAATGCCAGGGCGACGACGCCGAGTGAACCGGCCGAGCCGCGCAGCCGGCGCGCGAGCAGCAGGAAGAGCGGCGGCCAGGCCAGATAGAACTGCTCCTCGATGGCGAGGCTCCAGCTGTGCTCGAGGGGCGAGGGGTTTCGGAAGAGGCTCCAGTAGTCGGTCTCGGCGACGACGGAGTGCCAGTTCGCGACGTAGAAGAGCGTCGCCAGACCATCCGCACGGATGCGAGGAAGCTCGTCGGGAGCGGCGAAGAACGCGGCGTATGCCGCGACACCCACCAGCGCGGCAAACAGGGCCGGCAGCAGGCGCCGCGCACGCCGTCCCCAGAACGCGCGGAGAGAGATGCTCCCGGTGTCGGCGTATTCGATCAGAAGCAACGAGGAGATCAGGAAGCCCGACAGGACGAAGAAGAGATCGACGCCCAGCCAACCGCCCCGCAGATGGCCCGCGTGAAACAGGAGGATCCCGGCGACGGCCGCACCCCGGATGCCGTCCAGCGCCGGAACGTGCCGCAGACTGGGACGGGATCCGGGGTGCATGGCTTCGAGCCTACCAACCGGCGGCGATGCGCGCCGAGACGCGCGGACCTCCGGTCGCTCAGTTCCCCGGCGGTTGGGCCGCAGGTACGTGATCCGCGAGCACGCGGTAGAGGGCGATGCGCACCTGCGTCACCGGCTGCGCCCGCACCGGAACCGGCCCGACGTAGAAGGAGGGAATCGTGCTCCAGGGCCAACGACTGCGGGTCGAGAGACCCGGGATCTCGCGCGTAAAGCGGGGATCGGCGGCCAGACGCTGCCGCTGGACGCCGTGTGGAATCGCCAGGCAGTCGCCGCGCTTCAAGCGGCTTGCGCCGGCGAAGGCCGGTCGCATCGACAGCTCCTCTCCATAGTGGAGGAACGACCAGTGCCCGGTGAACCAGAGGGTCTCACAGCCGGCATCGGCGGGAAGCGCCGCGACCCGTTCTGCAAGCTCGACGACGCTCCGTCGGCGCGCCAGGGCGTCGCAATGGTCGGCGACCAGGAACAATGCGCCGATCGCGGCACTCGAGCACATCGCCGCCGTCACGGCTGCGCGAGCCGTGGGCGCGTACCGGTAGGCGACCCGTCCCGCCAGCAGCGTCGCCACGACGCCGAGCCCGACGACGCGCCGCGCGGCCAGGTACGGAGAGAGCACGAAGAAGCCGACCAGTTCGACGGCGAGCCAGCCCAGCAACCAGTGGTCCCAGCGGCGAGATTCTGCGCCACCCTCGGTGCCTCCGCCGTGCGGGCCCGGAATGCGCCCCAGCAGCGCGCGCGCCAGGGAGGCGATCCCCGCGAGCACCACGAGGCCGAGCGGCGCGAAGACGAGCAGCTCCGGCCGCGGCGCAGACAGGTTCGGGAGCGATCGCCCCGCGCCCGCCAGTGTTCCGGCGGGGAGCAACGGCAAGGCTGCGAAGATTCCCGCGACGGCGAGGGCAGCGCCGACTGCGGAGGCGCGTCCCGGGCGCAGGGCCGCGCAGGTCAGCACGCCGACCGCCGGGAGCGTGGCGCCCACCAGGGAAGCGAGTCCGATTCCCCATTGCAGGGCGGAGCCTCCAGACGAGTAGTCTCCGATCTTTCCGACCGCGTAGAGGAAGTGGGACTCGCCGTAGCGCGCTGCCAAGAACGTCTCCCAGCCCGCGAAGACCGCGATCGCCGCCGCGGCGGCCGCGACGCCGAAGGCCGGGCGTCGAAAGATCAGCGCGTAGAGTGCGACCGCTGCGAGCCCGAGGACGCCCGAGTACTTCGTCTGCATCGCGAGACCAGCGATCACACCGGCCAAGAGCGCTAGATCGATCCGCCCGCGTTCGCAGGCGGTGATGAACGCCGCGACGCCGAGCAGGGACAGGGCCAGCGCGGGAATCTCCAACATCAGGCCGAAGCTCGTCAGCACTCCCGGAGACAGCGCGACCATCCACAGCAGGGGGCGCTCGAAGGAAGGTGCGATGCGGCGAAGCAGCAGCGAGAGCGATGCGGTCAGAGCCAGGGCGAACGGGAAGAGTGAGAGCTTCCAGTGCAGAGGCGAGTCGCCGAGGGCGGCCCGGGCCGCTGCCACCCAATACGGCAGGAACAGTGGCACCAGGAGATGGTGGGCCGGCTCCGGGTGCTCGTACCAGAAGGCTTCGAAGCCGTACGGATCGCCGGGCTGCAGGGCGATGTGGCTCGCGTACTGGGCGTAGATCGCTTCGTCGACCACGATGGGCTTCGTCGCGCCCAGCGCCGTCAGAAGCGCGGCCGCCAACAGCGGTGCGGTCCAGTCGCGCGCTCGCGGCGGCATCATCCCGACCGCCCGCTGGTGCCGCGTCCACCTCTCATGCGGCCCCTTTGCCCGGCACCCTCTGCGTCTGCCTGCCTTGCGATCACGCGACCTCTCGGAGCTTCGGCGCCGATTGGGGCCCGCCGACCGGGGAAGCGTAGGAGATCTCGGGCCGAAAGGAGTCCGCAGGACTTCGGGAGCGCGTGCTGGTGGTAGACTGTCGGCACGCGCGGACAGTCGGTGTGGCGCGGCAGTCCCCGGGCGGGTTTCGGCTCACCCGACTTCGCGGCACGCACCCGGGGGAAGAGCATGGCAAGGTCGTCGCGGGGTGGGGAAGGTCGCACTTCCGAGCCGCGCGCGAGGCGAATCGCTTTCGGAATCGCGACCGTGGCGATTGCCTGGGTCGGTGTGGAGCTGCTTTGCGCCGCGGCGTTCTTCGCGGTGCGCGACGGCGGGTTCTCCCATGCCGCGCTCGCCGCGATCAGAGCCGAGCGCATGGCGGACCTGCAAGAGGGCCAGATCGCCCGGCCGGGCCTCGAGGTGATCCATCCCTATCTGGGATACGTCTACGACCCGGCCGGAAACAGCGGCGAGATGACCGCGCACCACGGCGGCGTGCCGATCTCGGAATTCGGCTTCCTCGACCACGCCTCGCCGCTGCGCGCCAAAGCGGACGACGAGGTCGTGGTCGGACTGTTCGGGGGCTCCTTCGCGTTCTTCTTCTCGGTGCACGGGCTGGAGGCGATGTTGGATGGCCTGCGGGCGGTTCCGCGGTTTCGGGGCAAGGAGATCTCCGTCGTCCGGGTCGCTCTCGGCGGCTACAAGCAGCCCCAGCAGCTCCTGGCCTTGTCGTATCTGCTCGCTCTCGGCGCGCGGTTCGACGCCGTCATCAATCTCGACGGGTTCAACGAAGTCGCGCTTCCCGCTGCGGAGAACCTGCCGACGGGCGTGTTCCCGTTCTTCCCGAGGAACTGGAGCGCTCGCGTGGCCAGCGCGCCCGGCCTCGACGAGCAGGCGGCGATGCTTCGGATCGCCGACCTGCGCCGGAAGCGCCTGGAGTGGTCGACCTCCTTCGAGGCCTCGCTATTCCGAATGAGTGTCGCGGCCAATCTCTACTGGTGGCTTCGGGACGCCCGCTTTGCAGATCTCATGACCCTTGCCCAGATAGAGCTCGCCCATCGAAAGTCGCGGGTCGAGCGATTCGAGGCGTCGGGTCCGCCACGCGTGTACACCGGTGACGACGCGCTGTATGCCGATCTCGCCGCCGTCTGGTTCAACTCATCGCTCGAGATGCACCGCCTGTGTGCTGCGTACGGGATCCGCTATTGGCATTTTCTTCAGCCCAACCAGTACGTCGAAGCGTCCAAGCCCATGGGGAAGGCCGAACGCGCCGTCGCCTTCCAGGCGCCGCAGTTCTATCGCAACCAGGTGGAAGCGGGCTATCCCGTCCTGCGCCGCCGGGGCGCCGATCTCGCCGCCGCCGGTGTCGCCTTCCACGACCTCACCGGGGTCTACCGGACCCACACGGAGCCCCTGTACATCGACTCCTGCTGCCATGTGAACGAGCGGGGCTACGAGATCATCGGCGCGGAGATGGCCCGCTGGATCCGAGCCGAAGCCCCGGCACCGGATCACGGCACACGCGGCCCGGCCGTGACGCCGCAGCAACCCGCCCCCTGACTCCCGCCCGACGCAGCGGCCGCGCGGAGCTGTGCAGGAAACTTCGCAGCGACGGCGCAACGCGCTGCGCACTGGGTAGTCGGCTTCCGCGCGAGTGGCCCTGTCCCACCCCACTGCGGCAGGCCGCACCGGGATCTGATCTATTTTCTGTTTCAAAAACCAATATTTATGAGGATCCCTGAGTTGGTATGCCTCTTGCGAGTAGCGAGTGCAATCCGTCGCGGAGACACACGAGGGTCACGCGGGGGAGAGGCGGAAGAGGAGAATTCGACATGAAGAGCGAAAACGCGCGACAGCGATCCATCCGGGGCAGCTCGATCTTCGAGGCGTCCGCCTTCATGATGCTCGTGAGCCTGAGCGCGCTCGGATTTGGCTCGACGGATCGGCCGGAGAGAGACCCGGCGCTCGATGCGATGCACCAGAGCCAGGCCGTGGCGATCGCCGAGGGCCAGATGGCCTACGTCAACGACGTCCCATTCGACCAGCTCGTTCCGAACGGGCAGTTCGAGCGGGCGGGACGGACCAACTGCCGCAAGTGTCACCGCGTC